>CAZBRK010000007.1:5815-13753 GCA_964494445.1 uncultured Pseudomonadales bacterium | reverse complement strand
TACATACTCCTTTTCTATCTCTCTTTTCTTAAACTGAGACATTAGCTCTTTTAATGTTTGTGAATTCTTGGCTATCAACAAACAACCACTCGTCTCTTTGTCTAGTCGATGAGCTATTCCCGACCTATTATTAAATACCTCATCACTATTTTCCTTTTTCCACCAATCCTGTTTTTCTACCCAGTCCTGTATTGTTTCTCCTTTGACACTCTCTGCCCGATTCACCACCATCCCAGCCGGCTTATTTATCACCAAAGCTTCTTCATTTTCCCAAACTACCTCTATATTCTTCATTTTTCTTTTATTGAATCTTTAATTACTAACAAAACTCCCCCTGTTATTAATATATCAGCCATATTGAAATATAATCCAGCTACGCATAAATAGTCCATCACCTCACCCCAAACTAACCTCATTACCAAGTTTATTACTCCTCCTAGTATTACCATCAACAATCCTAGCCTTTCCATACTCCTCTTACTTGTCTTATACCACCAACCTATTCCTATCAAGCCTAAAATACTTAATCCTATTAACCACCATCGTAAATCTCCTTGCCAACCCAAGCTAAAAGGTAATCCCCAACCGAATCCTTTATTCCCACTTCCCTTATCCTGACTCATCAACCATGTTTGAATCAACAAATCTAACAACGCCAACACAAAAGATCCCTTTAAAATCAACTTTCTTTTTCTATCTATTAGATTCACGCTCTCTTTTTCTGCCCTGCCTCTTCTTTTATTTCACACTTAATACACAACTCTGCCGTAGGGTTAATCGCTAATCTATCAGTATCAATCATCTTGCTACAACTTGTACAGGTACCATAATGGCCCAACTTAACTCTAGTCATTGTCTTTCTTATCTCCACTAAAGCCTTCATTATCTCCATTCTTCCTGCCGACACTCTCTCATGATCAATCTGTTCTGCCACATCAGCATCTCCAGCATTATCATCCACTCTGTTTGTATCTTTGAAAGGATCACTAGCTTCAAGTTCCTTGTCTGCCTTCCCCAACCTTTTTTCCTCTTTTTTTAAATACTTAACCAAAGGCTGTAAAATATTAGCCGGAAAACTAATTGCCGGTTTCTTTACCTTAGGTTGAATCTTCTTCACCTTAGTCTGTTTTTTACTAACACGCCTTTTGAGCTTGGTTTTTTTTATTCTTTTTGCCATAATTTTATTTAACTCTTTTATTTATACCACGTCTAATCAATTTTGTCTTCTTAATCAAGATCTCAGACAGCCTCAAACCAACTTCTTTTAACTTAAATTTATCCTCTAAAACCCTACTTCCTGACCTCAAGTAAAGAACTGCTCCACCAACTAAAACTAATCCTAAACCTATCAACAAATCTCCCCACTTCCCTTTCACCCCTATCAACAAAGGCATTAATATCTTGAACACACCATATCCCAAGATCAACATCGCTGTTACAAAACCAGTATTTGCCTGAGTTTTATTCTGCCTATACCAATCAAAAGTTCTATACTCCTTCTCCATCTTCCACAAAGCCCAAAACAGACCTAAAAGTAAAGCCGCCCTTATTCCCATCTCAGGAACTACTCCCATTAGTAGACCACCATGTCCGATTACCAATCTGCCTGCCTCAATCACCGGCAAAGCTGCCGCTAAAGCCAAACTCACTAAATCTAGCCAATCAAACATTTTTTGTTTTGTTTTACGCACCACGATAAACACCACTATCAACAAACCCAGTATCACTCCCCAACCATCCATTCCCGCATACTCTTTCAAAAACAACACTCTTGCCCAGTTACCAACAAAGATGTCTGGATTTTTAAACACAAACACCATCCTAGCCATCAATGCCCCCCAAAGTCCCATCAACATAATACTATTCAAAGACACCTCTTCCTCAATCTGATACTCACGCGCTTTTTTAAAAAAAACAAAACCAAACCATAGAAAAGCAAAAAAGACAATTAAGCTAAAAAGATACAACTGGACCCAACCTAAATGAATCACCTGGTTCATACCCATATTGTATACTAACTTAATATGTTGTCTACCGCCCATGGACCCACTGGTGCTTTCATCGCCAGCAAGATCAAATCCCCTCTTATCTCCATTCCCCTGATTCTCATCACCCACTTTGCTCAAGACTACATTCCTCACTGGGACGTAGGTCAAGGCTTAACCAAAAAGAAAAAAAATAAAAAGGACGCCTTTCTTCAAGAACTCCTTATCGACTTCCCTCTCTCCATCATTGTCACCTACTTCTTCTTCCAGTACGGTCAATCAACCTTCAACTATCGTGCCTGGATGGGTTGGTTTTTAGCCCTTCTTCCCGACTTTATCGAGTTCCCCTATCTCTTCCTTGGTTGGCGTTTCCGACCTTTAACTGATTTTGCCAACTTTCACTCTAAAATGCACCACTCCACTCCCAAAGTCATCAAGGGTCTTATTCCTCAAGTCCTCACCCTCATTCTCATCTATCTACTAAAGTAAATTACTTCACCCGATTGGTATACTCGCCTGTTTGCGTATTTATCTTCAACTTATCTCCTTTTTTAATAAAAGCTGGTGCCTGAACTATCAAACCACCAATCATCTCCACCGGTTTCAAGATACTAGTCGCACTATTTCCTTTTTCACCCGTTCCTGCCTCAACCACTTCTAGTACCACTGAAGCTGGCAACTCTACTCCCAAAACTTTGTCTTCCCAAAACAACACCCACACCTTCTCACCCTCAACTAGATAAGTCACGTCATCTCCCACAATATCTTTCTCAATCTCGTGTTGATCAAAACTAACTGGATCCATAAAATGCAAGACGTCTGCATCTCCATACAAATACTGCAACTGCTTTTTATCCAAAACCGCTTCCTCAATTGAATTTCCTGACAAGAAAGACTTGGTTACTATTGAACCACTTATCAAGTCTTTTGCCTTAACCTTAATGTTAGCTTTACCCCTACCCATCTTAGAAAAAGAGTACTTCAACACCTTAAAAGGTTTATCTCCTTCTAAAAAGGTCACTCCTTCTTTTAGTTTGTTTACATTAATCATTACTCTGGAATTTTATCACAAGCCTATTCAATGATAAAATATACTTATTCTTGCCGAGGTGGCGGAACTGGCAGACGCGTAGGTCTCAAACACCTATGAGGATCATACCTCGTGAGGGTTCGACCCCCTCTCTCGGCACAATATTTCCAATATGTTGTTTATTTTGCTTTGAAACCCACCGTCTGCACAATTTTTTTAGCTTTTCTTTTACGTAAATCAGACTTTCTGTAGTATGGCCAATTTTTATCACCAACTTGCACATCTTTTAAGTAACCCCTGAAATTTAGAGCTGGATCTAAAATAGTGATTTTTCCTTTTGAATTTGTATAACGAACCCAAGCATGCCCTCCTTCGTCAGTGCTGTTACGATCTACAGAAACATCGCCTCCTATTTTCCCTTCTTTTTTAAGTCTTTCTAATAGATAACCAGCTAACAATGCCTGATGTCGACACACCCCACCTCCAAAAAAAGAGGAAAGGTATGTTTTTCTATCTGACCCACCAAGATCTTTTCTTACTTTTTCTACATTTCCAATATCAACAGGCATTGTTTCTTTAGTGAGATTAAAAATGTCTTGCAATAATCCTTCTCTAAAAGAGGTTCCTCTTATTTTTTTGGCACGCAACCTCATTACTAGCAATTGTTTATAGACATCATTAAGAGGAAGATCTTTTTCATCATCAACAACAATCGCTTCTCTCTCACCTGCCCCCACATAAACTCCCTGATTGATTTTTTTATCTCTTCCAATCATTTCCCTTCCTAGGAACCAACCTTTTTTCTCTCCCTTTCCATATTGTTGCCTAACTCTATTAATTGCCGAGGCTTCTTTACTCCAATCAGCTAAATTTTCTCCCATATTACACAATAATACTTCTCTTGTATGTAAAAAATCAACTCAAAGCAATTTAGTGCACTTTTAATCAACCAATCTTCTTCTTAAGTGTCTCTATTTCATCTAAACGAATCTCAAAAGGTTTTTCTACCCACTTATTAGTCAGGATCTTACTCTCGTCTAAGGCCTCTTCCATCTCTGACAACTTACCCATCACCAACTCCTTGTACTCCCCAACTTTTTCTTTTTTGTCTAAAGATCTAGCCACCCTAATCCATATCCCACTCTTCCATATTACCCAAGTGATATAGTCTTTTTCTTTTAACTCTTCCCCCACTCCCATGTCAAACTCCTCATCAGTTGTTTGCGCCAACCTCACCCCTTCTTTTATCTCACCCAACATAATCACCGGCTCACACAAACGCATCTTAAACTCCAGTCTATTAGTCGGACTTTTTACTACCTCAATCGCCTTCTCATAAGCTTCTTTAGCTTTTTGATAATCTTTCCTTTCAACCGCTGCTTGACCTAAATACATATCAATTCTTAAAACAGGATCTCCTCTATCTACCCCTCCATCTTCCATTACTCTTTCGGCTGTTTTAATTGACTCTTCCATCTCCTTCTTTGCTTCTTCCATCTTTCCCCCATCTCCACCTTCTCCCTTGTTTCTCTCATTCATATATACATGTTGCCAAATCAACGATTTCTCTAGCCATAACTGAGCCTCAGGTTTTGCTCCAGCTCCTTCTTCTTTAATTTCTTTTAACACTTCATCTGCCATTAACAAAGCTTCTTCATCCCTTCCTTTTTCTTCTCTTAAACCAGATAATTTCTTTAATCTCTCTTCAATTTGCATTTTTTCCATTATTGCCTAAATAATTAGTTCTAACCACTATTATACCCAACAAATCAACTTTTCCTATTAAACTACCTAATTCTTCTTTTTATCTACTCCATAAAACTTAATCCTATTTCCTTTAAAGTGTAAGCGAATTGCATACTCCCCTGTTCTTAATGGACCGTTTCTGTGTTTACTAATAGATAGTCTATAATCCTCCAAGTTCTCATCATCTGGTTTATAAAGAAAACTCACCACGTCAGCATCTTGCTCAATACTACCCGACTCTCTCAAGTCCGCCAACTGAGGTATCTTTATTCCCCTACTCTCTATAGCTCTGTTTAACTGTGACATTGCCAATACCGGTATCTTTAACTCACGAGCCAAATTCTTTAATCCCTGAGAAATCAAGGCTACTTCTTGTACCCGACTATCATACTTACCCCCTCCTACCACCAACTGTAAATAGTCGACCACGATCAATTTTAAGCCTACTTGAGCATGCAGTCTCCTTGCCTTAGTCCTCATCTCCAGAATCGTCTGTCCAGGTTTATCATCAATGTACAAGGGTGAGTCAGCCAAGACCCCCATCGCTCCTGATAACTTAGCAAAATCATCATCTTTCAAATTTCCTGTTTTCATCTTCCAAGCATCAATGTTTGCCTGAGCCACCAACATCCTGTCCACCATTTCCAAATTACTCATTTCCAAAGAAAAATAACCTACAGGCATCTTCTTCTCTACCGCCACATACTGAGCAATATTAGTCGCTAAAGAAGTTTTACCCAGACCAGGTCTAGCTGCCAAAATAATCAAATTACTTGGTTGCATTCCTGCTAAAGCCGCATCAATATCCTTAAAACCTGTTGGTACACCTCTTAAACCATCAGACGCCTTATGAATCTCATCTAGACGATCAAAACTCTCTGCCAACGCTTCTTTTACAGGTATAAATGACTTTTTTATATTCTTCTGTGACAAAGAAAATACTTCTTGTTCAGCCTTGTCCAACACCTCATTCAAGGACATCTCTTCTTCAAAAGCCCACTGAGACATCGACGCACCCACACTTATCATCTGTCTCTTTACATACTTCTCTCTAATTATCTGAGCATACTTATTTACATGAGAAGCTACTGGTACTTCATTAGACAAACCGGAGAGATATGTTCTTCCCCCCACCTTAGACAACTCCTTTTTTTTCTTTAAAGCATCAGCCACAGTCAAGACATCAATCGGATCACGACTATCGTACAACGTCATCATCACGTCATAAATCATTCCATTAGCTCTAAAATAGAACATCTCGCCTCGTAAAAACTCAGCTACTTCAACGATTGCATCTTTATCAATCAGCAATGCCCCCAGAACCGATTTTTCTGCTTCTTCTGAATGTGGTGGTACTCTAATTTCCGACATTTAATACGACTACTTGCATATCTTCGGGTAATTTATTTTTATCTACTTTAATTTTACTCACACCATTCTCAGCCACCTTCATATTATTTTTCTCTAAAAAATCTTCTAAAGCAGGTAAAACACCCACTTCTTTCTTTAAACCATCCATCTTGTACTCCATAGGAATCACCATTGACGGACTCATCTCCTTCATTAAACTTCCTCTTTCACTCGCACTTAAACTGCCCTCTTTACCTACAGAACTCAATAAAACGTCAATCGTTCCTATCTGTTTCTTTACATTTCCATTAGGCATCTTTTCCAGATTACCCAAATAGCAAATAATCAATCCATCCATTCTTACCACCACAATCATTGTCTTACTCTTTTTCCCTTTTTTACTTCCATTAGTCTGTATCATGCTAACCTCTACTTCTCCCACCTCATACTCTCCTGGACTATCTATTATGAAAGGCTTTTCTCTTTTCACCGCTCCCACTACACTTTTTACATTTCCATACCCTTTACCTTCATCCGAAATCAACACCACATCAGCTTTCTGCTTACCCATCTTTAAACCCACAAAATCACTGTCAAAAGGATTGATTAACATAACCATTCCCTTCTTATTTTTTAAACTAAAACTGGCATATCCTAAATATGTAATCTCCATAGCTAAACTATCTTAACATAATTTTTATATTCCTAAAGAACCATGTTTTCTTCATAAACTTGATTTTACCCCCTAATCTTGGTATCTTACTAAGTGATCACAACTTTATGCGCAAAGAAGTAATTTTCGCTATCATTCTAGGACTCATCCTCGGCGGTGTCATTATCTATGGCATTAACTTGGCTAATAATTCTGTTAATCACATCGATGACCAGAACAAGAACTTAATCACATCTCCTACCGTTACTCCCACCCCATCTCCTACTCTTAAAATCACCTCTCCTCAAAATCACCAAGTTCTTTTTGAAGACACCACTACCCTAGTTGGTAAAACCGAACCTCTCGCTTTCATTTCCTTTATATCAGAAGAAGACGAAATCATTATCCAGGCAGACGAACAAGGCAACTTCTCTCAAGAAATCGATCTTGTTGGTGGTGACAACCAAATCACCATCTCCGCCGCCAATGACCAAGACTATCAAGAAGAAACTATCTTTAATCTTGTCTATACTACTGCTAACATTGACTAAAATGAAAAAATTAAAAATCTTCCTCACCACCATCTTCTCTCTTTCTCTACTTTCTTTTTCCCTATTCCCCATCCTAGCCGTAGATACTGATGACACAGTCGCCACAGAAAGCGCCACCACAGACGAAGAAGCCGAGGACAGTCTCCAGGAAAGAATTAAAAACACAGTTCAAGAAAATCTTGATCAAGCCGAAGACAGTATTCGTCAAAAACTAGAAGAAAAGCTTCTTCTTGGCTACACCGGCACCATCACCGACATCAAAGAAAATATTATCACTGCTAACACTAATAATAGTCTCTATCAAATCATTTTTGATGAAGACACTGCTGTTGTTAGAAAAGGAAACGCTATTGATCCGGAAGATCTTTCTATCGACGAAGACATCATTATCATGGGATATCTCAGCTCTGACGATATTCTTACCGCTCGTCGTATTGTTACCACCACCACCTCCACCCCTGACTCTCTCCGCCAAACCTTGATAGGTTCACTCCAAGAAATAGATCTTGAACAAGAAATTCTCATTCTACTTGTTAATGATCAACCAATGGAAATAGACATTGAAGATCTCGACCTGAAAGAAGACGAAGTCCTTAATCCTCAACAAAAACTTATGATCATCGT
>CAZBRK010000007.1:0-5715 GCA_964494445.1 uncultured Pseudomonadales bacterium | reverse complement strand
ATCCTCTAATCTCTACTTACTTCCTCCCCCTTTTTACTGCTACAATTGCCTCATGAATCAAAAACTAAGTAATCTACCATATCGTGGTACCACTGATCTCTTTGGTATAGAACTCAAAAAACGTCAGTATATATTTAATGTCTGGCGCCAAACATGTCTTAACTTTGGCTTCCAAGAATACCTCACCCCTTTACTTGAACCCGCCATTATTTATGAAACTAAGTCTGGTGAAGACGTGGGTAAAAAACAACTCTACACTCTCACTGATCTTAAAGGTCGTCGCCTAGCTATCAGACCAGAAATGACTCCCTCCGTTATTCGTTTAGTTAGCCGTATCTACTCCTCTGCCCCCAAACCTCTCCGTCTCTTCAGCATCGCCAACTTCATGCGCAACGAAAGACCTCAAAAGGGTCGTTCCCGTGAATTCTGGCAACTCAACGCAGATATTTTTGGCTCCGAGTCAAATCTATCTGATACTGAAATCATCTCTTTAGCTCTCTCTATCATGAACAACTTTAAAGCCCCCTCAGGCTCTTTCAGCCTCTATATTAACGATCGACGTATAGTCGACCAAATTCTTATAGACATTGTCGGACTCAAAAAAAACCAAACCTCCTCTATTGGTCGTATTCTTGATAAATTTAAAAAATTAGAACGTTCTGATTTTTCCCAAGCTCTTACCGATCTTGATTTAAACTCTAAACAAATAGAAACAATTGTCTCCTTCCTTAAGTCCGACGCCAGTAACTTAGTCACCAACTTCCCTCAACTTAAAGACAATCCTGGATACCAAAACATCACCCAACTTATTAAAAATATTAAACAAATTCCTTTAGCTGAAAATGTCATTTTCCAACCTAGTATCATTCGTGGTCTCGACTACTATGATGACATGGTTTTTGAAGTCTTTGATAATCATCCTGAAAACAATCGTTCCTTATTCGGTGGTGGACGTTACAACGGCTTAGCCGATATCTTTGGTGGCCAAAACATACCTGCCGTTGGTTTCGCCCCCGGCGACATTACTACTAAACTCTTCCTTGAACAAAATGATCTTTTTCCTAAAGATCAAATTTCAATCTCCGTCTTCCTTCCTGTTCTTGATGAAAAACTAATCCAGGCTACTTTTTCCCTAGCCTCTCAACTAAGAAGTCTCAATCTTCCCATTGTCACCTCTACCGAGGTTACTCCATTAACCAAAGCTCTTCAACATGCCGGTAAACAAAAATTTTCCTTCATTCTTATTCTCGGAGAGAAAGAGGCTGAACAAAAACAAATCACCATCAAAAATCTTGAAACTGGTGATCAACAAACACTCCTCTTAGACCAACTGATTCAAAAACTGTCTGTATGAAACTGTCATCCTCCCGTTCTTCTGCCTACATTTTTCTTCTTGGCAACACCCTCCTTTGGGGACTCGCTTTCCCTTTTATTAAACTAGCCTTTAATCAAGGTCTTGACCCCAACATTTTTCTCCTTGGTCGCTACACCCTAGCCCTACTCTTTTCTTTTCCCATCATCATCACCATTCTTATTACTCAACCTAAGATCAAACAACAAATCACCCTTAAAAATGTCCTTAAGATTGTATCTCTTGAATTTCTTGGTACCTTCATTACTCTTTTTCTACTCTATCAAGGTCTTAGTCGTACTTCTGCCATCGAAGCCTCTCTCATCTCCATCACCTGGCCTCTTTTTGTCACTTTAGGAGGCATCTTTATTCTTAAAGAAAAAGAACAAAAACATGAACTTGCTGGCCTCATCATCACCATAATTGGTACCCTCATCTTGATCATCAAACCTCTTCTCACCGCAAAAATCAACGGTGACTTTACCGGCAACCTATTTATCCTAGCTCAAAACGTCTGTATCGCTACCTACTATCTTCTAACCAAAAAACACTATAAAGGTCTTAATAAATGGCTCACTACCCACCTTAGTTTCTGGGTAGGTTTTATCGCTTTTCTCACTCTTATCTTCATCACCCAAGGTTCTCCCTTCCCCACCCTCATCACCACACTCTCTTCCTTTTCCTGGTCTTCTTTTGCCATTTTTTACATGGCCTTTTTTGGCTCCATCATTGGCCTAACCTTCTATCTCCTCGGTCAAGAACGTATCGAGGCATCAGAAGCCTCTCTTTTTACTTACCTTCAACCCGTCTTCGCCATTCCTCTTTCTTTCTTCCTCCTTCATGAAGGTATCTCCTGGATCGAGTTTATAGCCTTAGCTGTAGTCATTATCGGAGTCTACATCGCCCAAAAACGCTAACCTTTCTCCAAGTTTAATCTCACCCTCAGGCATGATATAATTAGCCATTATGAAAGCCGCTATTCATCCTAAATACCACCAAGCTGAAGTTACCTGTGCCTGTGGTAACACCTTTACCGTAGGTTCTACCTTACCTGAAATTAAAGTAGATATTTGTTCTGCCTGTCATCCTTTTTTCACTGGTAAGATGCGCTACATCGACACCTTGGGTCGTGTAGACAAATTTATGGCTAAAAGACAAAAAGCAGTTAAATATCAAAAGAAAGACAAGAAAAAAGATCCTCAAAAAGAAAATACCCAAGCAAAAAGTCTTAAAGAAATGCTCACCGTTACCCCTACTAAGTCAAAGTAGGTTTCTCTTTTAAACTTAACCATGAAACCAGCCTATCTCCAGACAGAAATAAAACGCTTACAAGATCAACTTGCCCAGCATCGTCCCCTTCTCCAAGATCCAGAAATGAAAACCTTGGCCCAAGAAGAAATTTCTAAACTGGAAAAACAAATAAAACAGCTTGAACAACCCATTCCCGTTTCTAAAAAGAAAGACTCTACTGATAACACCTCTTCTTATGACGACTCCCCCGCCATTATAGAAATCAGATCGGCCGCTGGTGGTGAAGAAGCTAAAATATTCTCAGAAGACATTCTTCGTATGTACACCCGTTTTGCCAACAATCACGACTTTAACGTAGAGCCGTTAGACGAACACGTAATCAAGATCACCAAACCAAAGAAATCTGACTGGCCTTACGGTTCATATCAAACCTTTCAATTTGAATCTGGTGTTCACCGAGTTCAAAGGGTTCCTAGCACCGAATCACAAGGTCGAGTCCATACCTCAACCGCCAGTGTAGCTGTTCTTCCCGAACTCAAACCCAACCAAGTTGAAATCAAAGACTCTGATCTTGAATGGAAATTTAGTCGAGCTGGTGGACCAGGTGGACAAAACGTTAACAAAGTCAGTACCGCTGTCCGTCTTACTCACATCCCTTCTCAACTTGTTATCTCTGTCCGTCAAGAAAGAAGCCAACAACGTAACCGAGAAATTGCTCTAGACCTACTCCGATCTCGTCTCTGGCAGGCACAAGAAATCAAACGTTTACAGAATCTTAAAGACAAGCGTTCTCAAGCCATCGGTCGCGGTATGCGAGCTGAAAAAATCAAAACCTACAACTTCCCTCAAAATCGTCTTACCGATCACCGTTTTTCAAAAAGTTGGCACAACCTAAAAGACATCATGGAAGGTTCTTTAGAAGATGTCTTCACCACCACCATCAAGTCCTTAAACTCTCCAGAAGATAAGTAAAATCTTAGTATCCTAACGTTTCTATCGCTTTCAGTAACTGCTCGTCCTCCTCTGTACTTAGGTCATCTTTTACCTCTATATCCGGAGCTAAACCATCACCATGAATGTTCTTACCTGAGGGCAACAACCACTCAGCAATAGTTACATGCAAACCACCACCACCAGGCAATTCCTGAGCCTCCTGTACCGTTCCTTTACCAAAAGAGTTCTCACCCACCAAACTAATCTCCAACCTCTCTCTCAAGGCACCTGCCATGATCTCTGAAGCTGAAGCTGAACCTTTATTTATCAATCCCACCACCGGTACTCCAATCAATCTACCTCGACGATTAACACTAAACTCATCTACTCCTAACTTACCCTTTTGCTGCACAATCACTCCTGAAGGAATAAACTCACTAGCTAAATCAATTGCTCTTTGTAAATACCCTCCTGGATTATTTCTAAAATCAACCACCACTCCATCTACTCCATGACTCAAGATCTCATCCACAGACTCATTCCACTCAGGTAATGTTTTCTCTCCAAATTTGTACACTCTCAACCAGGCTACCCTATTTCCTTCACCCACAAACTCTACCTCCACCGAAGAAATCTCAATTACATCTCTTATTAAACTTACTTCTTTACTCGCCCCATCTCCTTCATGATAAATCGTCAAAATCACCTCTGTTCCCACTTCTCCTCTAATCAAGTTAACCGCCTCACTCAAACTCATACCATTTGTGTCTACATCCACCTCAGCAGCCTCATCTTTAATTCCTAAAATTAAGTCTCCTGCCATCACCCCAGCTTTTATAGCCGGATGATCAGCTAAAGGAGCCATCACCGCCAAAGTATTATCAACATAACCCAGCTGTACTCCAATACCACTAAACTCTCCTGACAAGTCTTCTTTAGATCTATCATTCTCTTCAGGAGCTAAAAAGGAGGTATATGGATCATCTAAGGCAGCTGTTGAACCAGAGATTGCTCCTAGTACCATCTTCTTCTTCTCAATCTCATCACTATGTAAATAACTCTTGTCTAGCCTACTCCACACCTCCCACATCAAAGATAAATCTACTTCTCCACTATCACCCATTATTCTTCGCCATCTTACCTCAGATTGTCTTTCACCCAGCTTAAAACCAACCACACTAGTTACCAGGCCAAAAAGGATTATTAGTAGTACTCCACGTACCTTTTTCAAATTCATTATCTAACTTTACATCAATTAGCTCTTTTGTACAAAGGGAATCAAGGCTAAATGTCTTGCCCTTTTGATCTCTTTCGCCAATTTTCTCTGGTGTTTTTGACACACACCTGTATAAACTCTTGATACTACCCTCATTTTATTCGACAAACCAACCTTCAATGTTTCCAAATCTTTAAAGCTGGCTTCTGTTTTGTTTACACAAAAAGGACATGGTTTATTACTCTTTCTTGGTTTTTTGCGAACTATTTTCTTTCTCATCTTTAGAAGGGAATGTCATCATTAACATCGGCTTGTTTGGCCTCTTTTTTACTCTCTTTTGTTGGACTCTTTGTAGTCTTCTTAGCTTTTTCTACCACTTCACCTTCAGGATTAAACACATCCTCACTGGTTTCAGTAGTTTCAGCAGTTTTAGTAGTTTCAGTTGCTGGAACACCAAAGTCTTCATTGACATAACCACCACCATCTCCCCTACCTCTAGGAGCACCTAGAGCGATCATCTCGTCGACCACCACTTCAGTAGACTGTCTGTCTTGACCTTCATTTGTCTGCCAACTGCGAGTCTGTAGTCTACCCTGAATGTATACTTTTCGACCCTTATTTAAAATCTCGGCACAAATCTCAGCCAACTTACCCCAAGATACTAAACGATGAAACTGGGCATCCTCTTTTTTTTGACCAGAAGAATCAGTCCACTCTCTATTAGTTGCTACACCAAAGGTACACACTGCTGTGCCTTGAGGGGTGTACTTTAACTCAGGATCACGGGTTAAATTACCAATTAACATTACTTTGTTTAAACTTTTTGAACTCATACTTAAATTTCTCTTATTAATAGATACCTTAATATTTTATCATCAATTTTCAATATTTTTTCTAAAGCAGGAACATCTCCTTTTTCTAATATGAAACGTAGATAATATCCTTTATTCTCCTTTTTTATATC
>CAZBRK010000006.1:7370-16323 GCA_964494445.1 uncultured Pseudomonadales bacterium | reverse complement strand
TGTTACCTACCCAGGTAGCTACTAAGTAGTCAGGAGTATAGCCAATGGTCCAGTTATCACGCATGTCATTGGTGGTACCAGTTTTAACAGAAACAGTATGGTTGGGAACAACTAAATAACTACCGGCGCCAAAGGCAGGAGTGCGTGCTTGGTTGTCGGAGATGATATCAGAGATGATGTAAGCAACTTCTTGAGGAAGAGAGACACGGGTGCAAAGATATGGATTGGGTGACATTTCTTCTGAGTCATCTTTTTGATTACTGTCGGTGTTTTGGGGACAGTTAAGAAGACGGTCTGTGGTTTGATTAAATGTTTCCCAGTCTTGGGTTGAGGTGTCAACAAGATCAGCAATTTCTTCGGGTTTATACTCTTCAAGAATTTCTCCAGAGTAGGTTTCTACTTTAAGAATGGAAGTGAGAGGAACGGTGATACCAGAGTTGGCGAATGTTCCAAAAGCGGTGGCCATTTCTAACATGGTGACTTCTCCTCCACCAAGAGTAAGAGAAAGACCATAATTGGCAGGGTCTGTCCAACCTTGGATGCCCATGGCACTGGCAGTGGCAATCATGGACTCAACACCATTAAGAGCGAGTTGTTTAACTGCAGGAATGTTGTATGAGTTGGCTAGAGCGTCGCGCATGAGAACTGGTCCACGAAAGTTATTGTCATAGTTTTTAGGGCAGTATTCTTTTTGACCGGTGACACTAAAACATGTGGGGATGTCTAGATACATGGTGGAAGCAGTCCAGCCATTAAGAAGACCGGTGGCGTAGTTGATTGGTTTAATAGAGGATCCTGGTTGGCGGAGAGCAGTGGTTATATTTACTTGACCATCACTGTCTTGGTCAAAGTAATCTTTGGAGCCGATCATGGCAAGAATTTCACCGGTTTTGGGTTGAGTTACTAAAGCGGCACCATTACCAACTTTGAGATAGGAAAGGTCGTTGATTTGTTCGGTAAGGATTTCTTGGGCATAGGTTTGTGTGTCTAGGTCAAGAGTAGTAGTAACTCTGAGACCGCCAAGATTAACTGTGTCTTCTCCATACCTTTCAACCATAATTTCTTTGATCATGAGAGAGAAGTGAGGAGCCAGGATGCCAGCACTGGGTGAAGCGTAAATAATTTCTTCATCTAGTGTTGGTTGAATCTTTTCAGTATCAAGGTAGCCATCTTGTTGCATACGATTGAGAACTTGTTCTTGTCTTTGTTTAGCTAGTTCGGGATGGGCACCGAAAGGGGATAGATAGGTTGGGGCTTGGGGTAGTCCGGCTAGAAGAGTGGCTTCTGATAGGGTGAGGTCTTGAGCGTTTTTATCAAAATATGTTTTAGAGGCGGATTGAATACCATAGGAAGTACCACCATAAGGAATGTGGTTGAGGTAGAGTCCAAGAATTTCATCTTTACTGTAGATAATTTCGGTGAAGATGGCGAGAAAAGCCTCTTTGATTTTTCTGGAAAGAGTTCGACTATTGTCTTCAAGAAGAGCATTTTTGACGAGCTGTTGGGTAATGGTAGAACCGCCCTCGAGACGTTGACCAGTAATAGTTTTGAAGAGAGCGCGGAGAATACCCTTAATGTCTAAACCGTGATGTTGGTAGAAGTTTTGGTCTTCGATGGAGATAGTGGCTTGTTTTACGTATTCTGGAAGAATTTCAATATCAATAGGTGTGCGTTTTTGGTCGGTGTATATTTCGTAAAGGATTTTTCCATTGCGATCTAGAATTTGAGTACTGATGGGAGCGGGAGATTTGGTAAGTTTTTGTGGGCTAGGAATGTCTTTAAAAAGAGAGAAGATGAGTCCAATAAAAAGAAAAACAACAATAATGATGGTTGGTTTGACAATCTCGGGTTTTTTTATGAATGAAGAGGTAGATTTTTTGAATTGTTGGTATATTTTTTTGAGTTGGCGTTTGTGTTTGGAAGAAGACATGTCCCTTATTATATATAAAGGTAGAAATACTGTAAGGAAAGGTTGGGTGGAGTAAATATGATAGGATAATTTTGTGAGGCAGAAGAAGAATCAAAAAAAAGAAAGTAAGATTTGGCTTTTGGGTTATGTCGTGTATTTATTGTTGGTGTGGGGAAGTTTTCGTTGGTGGGTGAGGTTGCCTGAGGTGATAGAAGAGTTGTGGTTTAAACCGGTGATATGGTTAATGCCTTGGTTTTGGTGGTATATAGCAAAGGGGAGAAGACCAAGATTGTTTGATGGAGACAAGAAGAGGGCGGTATTTTTAGGCTTATTAGTAGGAGCAATATATTTTTTAACGATTTTTTGGTTAAGGCGAGATTTAAGACTGGGGTGGAGTTGGGATGTTTTGGGTTTGAGCGTGGTGATAGCTGTGGTAGAGGAAACGACAATGAGTGGTTTGTTTTTGGGTTTGTGGGATGAAAAATGGGGGAAAAAGATGAGTCATGTTTGGGGAGTGTTATTGTTGGTGATACTGGTACATTTACCGATGAGTTTGTTTGTTTATCGGTCGGAAGGATTAGATTTATGGGGGCAGATTTTTCTGATTGGTGGAGTGGCTGGAATTAATGGTTGGTTAAGACAAAAGAGTAATAATGTAATTAGTCCAATTTTGGCCAGACTGGGATTAATGTTGGCGGTTTTGGTGTAAAATTAGCCTCAAAATTTGCTTGAATCTGTTTTTTAGTGTAGGATGTGAGTGTGAGTGATGAAATTAAAGTAAGTGAATTAAAAGCAGTTGGTGTAGCAGTAAGGAAGAATTTTACTGAGCAAAAAGAATTTTTAAGTGAGTTGGTGAAAGAAAAAAGTGTTAATCCAGCTAGAGATGGTTTTAATAAAGGGGGAGAAGATGGTGTGGCGAGGTTGATAAGGAAGAAATTAAAAGAGATGGAGGTTAATTCTCGTTATTTACGTTGTAAAAAAGGGAGACCTAATCTTTTGGCTGTTTGGGGACCTACTAGATCAAGAAAATCTTTAGCGTGGGTGGGACATATGGATACTGAGAAACCAGTGGGGGAAGATGCAAAGAAGTGGTTTTCTGGAGAGATAGAAGGAAATAAATTATATGGAGCTGGGGTTTTAGACATGAAAGCAAGTTTGTCAGCTTATGTGTTTGCTTTAAAAGCTTTGATTGATTCTGGTTTGGAAACAGAAGGGAAATTAAAGTTGGCATTTACGTCTGATGGTAAGAGTGAGTATGTATCAAGATGGGGTTTGAAGTATTTGGTAGGGAAGGGGTTTAATGCAAAAGTAGCTTTGTTGGCAAAACCTGGAAGTAAAAAAATTGCCATAGGTCATCGGGGAGGATATCGTTTTAAAATTACTGTGAGGGGAGAATCGGTAGATACAGGGAGAAGGGCTTGGGAAAGAGGAGAAAGAGGATTAAATGCGATTAGTGGCATGGTGGAAGTAGCTAATGCTTTGGGTGGGTTTGATTTACCTTTTAAACAGGCAAGGGCTTTTCCAGAGAGATTGCCGGTGTTTACTTTTCCAACAAAGATATCTGGTGGAAACACATTAGGTGTGGTCCCAGATAAGTGTGAAGCATGGGGAGACGTACGTTTATTGCCAGGTAATACTAATAAGCAGATTAGGTGGTGGTTGGAGAGTCGATTGGATCAGTTGGAGGGAGTTGATTGGGAAATAGAAGATTTATTGTTTGTGCCAGCGATGGAAGTGGACAAGACAGACAGATGGGTAAAGTCTTTGTATGAACAGGCGATAGAAGTGTTAGGGAAGAAGCCCAAGTTGGAAGGTTGTGGTCCCTGGAATGATGCTTGGATGTTGACACAATCAGATACACCATGTTTGGCTGGTTTTGGACCAGATGGTCAAGCAAATGGTGAAGGTGAAGAGGGAGATGAGTGGGTAAATTTAGATAGCCTAAAGAAAATGACGGAAATTTATGCAAGATGGGCGTTAATATATTTGGGAAAGAGAAAAAAGAGATAGGGGAAATAGTAAATAAAAGCAGTTTCTTGACAGTTAGTGTTACAGGGTATTTAATTAAGTTAGGTAATAGAGTTACTATCAGTCTTTTGTTGTCATTGCTAATCTGGGGGGTTTATATATTTTTAGTTGATGTGTGGGTCTAAATGTGGTTTTTTAGTGTGTTTTTTGGTAGGGAAAGTGAAAAAATAAATTGACAGTGTGACTGTAAGCTTGAATGTTAACTCAGGCAGGTTTTATTGGTATAGTAGAGTTATGCCAGCAATGAAAGAAAAAGAAACAAGAGTTAAAGGGATGGAGAAAGTGGCTTTAGGAGAAGTGGATGAATATGTGGAGAGAATGAAGCAAGGGGAGGAAAAGAAAAAAGAAGAAGAAGGGATGGTTGAAAGGAAGAAAAAGGAAAGTGTAGAAAAAATTAAAACGAAAGATGATCAAGGAGGAGTAACTTTACAGGGTCAAGTAAGTGATAAGGGAAATATAGTGTTACCCTTGGATGAAGAAGAAATTAAAAAGAAGTCTCGTTATGGTGTAAGCGAGGCGGTGAGGTGGTTGGCAGAGAAGTGTCTTTATTTGATTAAAAAGTATCCTGGAAGAGTGTTTTATAAAAGTAGCAATGTGAAAGAAAAATGAATAATTTAATTCTTGTGTCTGAGCGTCTGTTTGATTGGGTGTTGATTTTAAGTTTGGTGACGACTGGGGTGGTGGGATTGGGAATATTAATACTACAGTTTTTTAGATTTAAGAATAGGGAAGAGGTGAGCATGAACTTTGTGTTGCTGGAGATTTTGGTACCCAGAGGGAATGAAGTAAAAATTGATGTGGCAGAGCAGATGTTTGGAGCTCTTTATTCAATTAGAAGAGGAGGATGGAAACAGAAATTTAAGGCACAACAACACCTTTCTTTTGAGATTGTGGGGAAAAAGGAAGAAATTAGATTTTATGTAAGTTGCCATAGGGACAATATGGAGCTGGTAGAAAAACAATTGGCTGGGGCTTACCCGGGAGTAGAGGTGAAAGAAGTAGAAGAGTACAGTATTTTTAATAAGACAGGAAAAGTAGCTTTTGCGGAAATGGCATTGAAGAATGAGTCTTTTAAACCAATGAAGGTTTATAAAGATTTACCAACCGATTCTTTGGCTTCAATAACTTCTTCTTTGGCTAAATTTGGAGATGGTGAGGCGGCGGCGATTCAGATTATTATTTCTCCAGCAGATTCTTCTTGGGGTAAGTCGGGAGAAAGTTACATGTCGGGAGTAAAGAGGGACGAGGCTGATCCAGAAAAGGCTAACTTTAAAGTGACACCGGCTGATTTAGAGGCAGTGGATAATAAGGTGGGTAAACCAGGATTCTTAACAAGTATAAGGTTGGTGTGTGTGAGTGGAAATGAGGCTAAATCTAAAGAAAATCTGTCAAATCTAAAGGGAGCTTTTGCTCAGTTTAATAATGATTTAAATCGTTTGTCGAGTAGAAAGGTTTGGTGGAAAAGAGGGTTTATGGTGGATTTTGTTTATCGATATCAATCTGTATTGGGAAATAATTCAGTTTTGTCGACTGATGAATTGGCAACAATCTGGCATTTGCCTAATAATATGATAGAGACTCCTCATATTCGTTGGTTGGATGCTAAAAGTGCACCTGCTTCTGGAGAGTTTCCTGATAAAGGTTTGTGGTTGGGTAAGTCTTTGTATAGAGGAAAGGAAAGAAATATTTATATGTCTGAAGAAGATAGAATGAAACACACGTATATTATTGGAAGGACGGGAACAGGAAAAACTGAGTTTTTAAAATCGATGATTTTGCAAGATATGAGAGAAGGGAGAGGTTTGTGTTTTTTGGAGCCTCATGGTGATGGCATAGAAGAGTTGTTGCAATTGGTGCCGCCCGAAAGAGCTGAAGATGTAATTTTATTTGATCCGACAGATACAGAAAGACCTTTGGGTTTTAATTTATTGGAAGTGAGAAACGAAGATGAGATGCATTTTGTGGCAAGTTCGATCATTAACTTGATGTATAAGTTGTATGACCCTCATAGAACGGGAATCATTGGTCCTCGATTTGAACATGCGATTAGGAATGCAATGTTGACGGTGGCAGTAGAACCAGGAGCGACTTTTGTAGAGGTGGTAAGGATATTGACGGATAGTAAGTATGTGCAAGAGCTGTTACCTAAAATTAAAGATCCAATTGTAAAAAGATACTGGACAGATCAGATTGCTCAGACGAGTGATTTTCATAAATCTGAGACCTTAGATTATATTGTGTCTAAGTTTGGTAGATTTGTGACAAATAAAGCAATTCGAAATATTATTGGCCAGAGTGAGAGTAGTTTGGATTTTAGGAAGGCAATGGATGAGGGGAAGATTGTATTTTTGAAGTTGGCTAAAGGATTGTTAGGAGAAGAGGATGCTAATTTCTTAGGTTTGGTGTTGGCACCAAAAATACTGCAAGCAGCTTTGTCGCGTCAAGATATGCCCAAAGAAGAAAGAAGGCCTTTCTATTTTTATGTAGATGAGTTTCAAAATTTTGCTACACCAGATTTTGCTCAGATGTTATCAGAGGCAAGGAAATATAACCTGGGTTTGGTGTTGGCTAATCAGTTTGTAAGTCAGGTAGACGAAGAAGTTAGAGATGCTATTTTTGGAAATGTAGGAACGTTGATGAGTTACCGGGTTGGAGTACAGGATGCTGGGGTTTTACAGAGAGAGTTTGATCCAGTGTTTGATGAGGGTGATTTGACTAACATTGGAGCTCAGAATTTATATGTAAAAACGGTGGTTAAAGGTTCGCCGGTGATGCCTTTTAGTATGAATGTGTGGAAGGACATGAAGAAGATTAAGGCTGAAGGAAGTGCTGAGGTGGCGAGAATGGTAAAGGAGTTGTCTAGATTAAAGTATGGGAAAGACAAAGAAGAAATAGAGATGGAGATAGAAAAACGTTCCAATCTTTAGCTTAGAGTATAATAGGCACGAGAGGGCCGGTAGCTCAGTTGGTTTAGAGCGCCAAGCTTATACCTTGGTGGTCGGAGGTTCAAGTCCTCCCCGGCCCACAGGCATATGAGTTTAAAAAAAGAAGACAAACTAGTAAGTAATTTAAGTTCACCTTTAGCAAAGAAGTGGGAGATAAAAGATGTTCTTGGAGATGAGATTAATTTGGGTGTGAGTGTGGAAGGTGATTTGGAGATTGGAAGAAGAGGTCATCCAGTAACGGTGACGATTGAGGATGAGGTAAGTGGAGAAGTTTTAGAGGTTAATCATGTGGAGTCTGCCTTTTTAGTGATTGAGGACAAAAGAAAAAGTACCTCGGGTTGGCTGGCAATAGCAATAGGGGAGGTAAAGACTTTGGGAAAAGTGTTGGGATTTTTGGCAAAAGCAACGCTGAAGAACTTGAAAGATATGGTTGGAAAATAGGATTAGAGGTTGATTATGCGAGGTTTGTTTTTGGCTGGTTTTGAAGGAATGAATTCAAGGTATTTTTCAGTAGTAGAAAGGCGTTTGTGGCCAACAAGTTTACTAATGTAAACAAGAGGACTACCAGCAGTGAGTTGATGGGCAATGAAGGTGTGACGTAGATCGTTGACCTTAACGTTTTCAATACCAGCTATTCTGAAGTAACGATCAAGGCTGGAGCGAATATTTCGAATAAGGAAAGGATTGCCTGTTTTAGTAATGAATATTTGATCGGCTTTGGATTTAGGTCGATCTTTAAGGTAAGCTTCCACAGCTTCTTTAACAGGTTGACTTAAAGGGATGCTTCTTTCAGGATGGGATTCGTGAGCACAAATGGTAATTTTATTTTGATCAAGGTCAATATCTTTAATTTTCAGATTAGCGAGTTCGGAAATACGCATACCTGTTTGAAGTAAGGTCTCGACGATGGCAAAAATGCGAGAATCGTGACGGCAAGAGTCTCTTAAAGCTCTGTATTCTATTTTTGATAGGATACGTGGAGGCTTGATTTCGTATTTAGGATGGGTAATTTCTTGAGCAGGATTGTTGTCAATCATTTTTTTGGAGACAAGAAAGTTAAAAAATGACTTAATAGAGTTGATTTTTCTTGAAATTGACTTGGCGGTGTAGTTTTCTTGATTAAGGTGTTGTTTGAAGGCGTTGATGTCTTTAGTGGTGATTTGTTTGGGAGTATTTTTATCTTTTGAGGCTGTAAAAACAACAAGTTGTTCAATGTCTTTGGTGTAGGCTAAAATGGTAGCATTAGCCCTACCTAAAGAGGTAAGATGTTCTTTAAACTGGTTAATAGCTTGTTTAAGCTCGATTTGTGTGTCCATAATAGAAAAATATGTGCCTAAAAAGGTTTAACATTACAGGGTATATATTACAAAGTAATTACTCAGATGTCAAGAAACAAAAAAAATACTAAATTTTGGGGATGGTTTGTGCTTTTTTTAGGCTTGCTTTTGGTTTGGTCCTTGAGTAAAGGTTTGTGGGGGATAAGAGAGGGGTATAAAAGAGTGGATGAGGCTGAGAGTCTTTTGTTTCAGGAGAAGAAAAAAAAGAGTGTTTTGGAGTTAGAATATGAAGCGGTTCAGGATAATGAGTATATCGAGAGGATGGTGAGGGATGATTTAAATATGCAAAAAACTTATGAAACCGTAGTGGTTTTGCCGGATAAAGAAGCGCCTGAGTTAGAGGATATTAAAATACAAGAGGATGAAAGTGAAAAAAAATGGTTAAAGTGGTGGAATTTAATTAATTAAATTGGTTGCGGACCCGGGGTTACGCTCCCCAGTTAAGTGAGATTATGCAACTGTAATCTCCAGTTACCTGAAGTGTCGGACTATGTCATCACCCAATTAATTATTGGGGCCCGGCGTGTAGTCTCTACGGGGTTACTAACAACTTCCCTCGGCGTTGCCCTTTTAGAAAGGGTTTCACCGATATAGCCAGGTTCTCAGTGACAATTACTTGTCAGAGGGCCCATTTGAGCCTCACGAGATACTTACCTCCCGCCCGCATGTTTAAGAACTTGTTGATTTTACCACGCAAGGGGGAAATTGACAATTCGGGTAATTTATGGGTAAAT
>CAZBRK010000006.1:0-7270 GCA_964494445.1 uncultured Pseudomonadales bacterium | reverse complement strand
CTGGCAGGGTAGCTCAGTTGGTTAGAGCGATCGGATCATAACCGATAGGTCGCGGGTTCGAGCCCCGCCCCTGCTACTAGAAGATTAATTACTAAATATGTAAACAATGAAAAAAAGAATTTTGACGGGAGACCGTCCAACTGGAAGATTACATTTAGGTCACTATGTTGGCTCTTTGAAGAATAGAGTTAGCCTACAGGATGAGTATGATCAGTTTGTGTTAATTGCTGATGTGCAAGCGTTAACGGATAATTTTCTTGAACCGGAGAAGGTGTCTGGTGAGGTGAGAAACTTAGTATTGGATTATGTTGGTGCTGGTATTGATCCTAAAAAAACAACGATTGTGGTGCAATCAATGATTCCAGAAATAGCAGAGTTGACTGTTTTTTATATGAATTTAGTAAGTTTGAACAGGGTTTTACGTAACCCAACAGTGAAAGAAGAAGTGAAACAAAAAGGAATGAAAGAGAATTTATCAGTTGGTTTTGCAATGTATCCAGTAAGTCAGGCTGCAGACATTACCGCTTTTGGGGCAGATTTAGTGCCGGTGGGTGATGATCAGTTACCTATGGTTGAGCTAACGAGAGAGATAGTTAAGCGTTTTAATAATGTTTATGGAGAAGTGTTAACGGTACCAGAGGCTTTGGTGGGAGAGTGTCCTCGTTTAGTTGGTTTGGATGGTAAGACTAAGATGGGTAAAAGTTTAAATAATGGTATTTATTTGTCTGACACTAAAGAAGAGGTGGAGAAGAAAGTAATGGGAATGTACACAGACCCCGATAGGTTGAAGGCTAGTGATCCGGGTAAGGTTGAGGGGAATCCGGTGTTTATTTATCACGATGTTTTTAATAAGGATAAAAAAGAAGTTGAGGATTTAAAGAAAAGATATAGAGAGGGTAAGGTGGGGGATGTAGAAGTAAAACAAAAATTAATAAGGGTAATAAATGAGGTGCTGGATCCAATGAGAGAAAGACGGGAAGAGTTGGAAAAAAATCCTGACAAAGTGGAAGAAATTTTAAAAGATGGAGTAGAAAAAGGAAGAGTGGTAACTAAAGAAATTTTGAAAAAAGTAAAGAAAGCAATGAAGATAGATTATCAGTTTGGTGGAAAGTAAATGGCGGTAGAGATATGAAAAATTTAATTGAATATTCTGACTTTGATAAATTAGAGATTAGGGTAGGAAAAGTGGTTGAGGTAGAAATTCCAGAGTGGAGTAAGAAGCTGATAAAGATGAAAGTGGATTTAGGAAAGGAGATCGGGGAGAGAGTGATTTTTTCTGGTATTAAAGAGTGGTATGGGGCAGAAGATTTAAAAGAAAAAAAGTTTATGTTTTTGGTAAATATGGAACCTAAGAAAATGGGAGAGGAAGAAAGTCAGGGGATGATGTTGATGGTTGACGAAGAAGAGAAGCCTGAGTTAATAGAAGTAGGAGAGAAAGTGAGAGAGGGATCGGTGATTAGATAGGTGTGGCGTGGTATGATGAGGAGTAATTTACTTGAAGAAGAAATAAGGAAAATAAATGGAAAATAAAAAACAAAAAGTAAAAAAGATTGAAGTGAAGATGAAGTTTAATTTGAGGAAGTTTTTGACGTGGATGTTGTTTTTATTTTTATTTCTACCGGGAATAATTTCCTTTTTGGGTGGGGGTGAAGGGTTGTTAGAAGAAATGTCTTTGTCTGATGGTTTGGAGGATATTAAGAATGGGAAAGTAGAGAAAGTAGAAATTCGAGGAGATGATTTAATGTTTTATTATGAAGGTGAAGAAGATTTGGAAAATGTTAAGACAACAAGAAAAGAGGAAGGTAGTAGTTTTATAGAGATTTTACAGGGAGCAGAAATAGAAAATGGGGCGGTTAATGTGGAGGTAAAATCACAAGATCTTTCTAAGGCTATTTGGAATGTGTTGTCGTTGGTGTTGCCAATATTATTATTTGGAGGTTTGATGTACTTCATAACCAAAAGACAGATGGGGGCAGGGCAGAACATGTTTGGTTTTGGTAAGAGTAAGGCAAAATTATTTGTTAAAGGAAAACAGTCGATTGATTTTAAGAAAGTGGCTGGGGTAGAAGAAGCAAAGAAAGAGCTGGAAGAAGTAGTTGATTTTTTAAAGCGCCCTAAAAAATATAAGGCTTTGGGAGCAAGAACACCTAAGGGGGTGTTGTTAATAGGTCCTTCAGGAGTAGGTAAAACACTTTTGGCTAAGGCAGTAGCGGGAGAGGCTGGAGTACCCTTTTTATCAATGGCTGGATCTGAGTTTATGGAAATGTTGGTTGGGGTGGGAGCAAGTAGAGTGAGGGATTTATTTGATACGGCTAAAAAAATGTCACCATCGATTATTTTTATTGATGAAATTGATGCGATTGGGAGAACTCGAGGAGGAGGAGCAATTGGGGGACACGATGAGAGAGAGCAGACTTTGAATCAGATTTTGGTGGAGATGGATGGTTTTAATCCGAATGATAATGTAATTGTGATAGCGGCAACTAATAGGCCGGATGTTTTAGATACAGCTTTGGTTAGGCCAGGAAGATTTGATAGAAGAGTGAGTCTAGATTTACCCGACATTGCAGACAGAAAAGAGATAGTGGCAATTCATGCTCAAGGTAAACCGTTCGATAGTAAGGTGGACTGGGATAAGGTTTCAGAGATGACAGCAGGTTTTTCTGGAGCTGATTTGGAGAACATGTTAAATGAGGCGGCTATTTTAACGGCAAGAAAAGATAAAAAGAAGATTGTGATGGAGGATATTAGAGAAGCGGCAACAAAAGTTAAGTTAGGACCAGAAAGAAAACGGTTGCAAAACAAAGAAGAGAGAAAGATGACAGCCTATCATGAAGCAGGGCATGCAGTGGTGTCTTATTTGTTACCAACAACAGATCCTGTTCAAGAAGTGAGTATTGTGTCTCGAGGTATGGCTTTGGGTTATACGATGAGTAGACCTACAAGTGATAAGTATCAGCAGACAAAGACGGAGTTAGAGGAACAGATAGTAATGATGTTGGGGGGTAGAGCTGCAGAGAAAATAGTATTTAATGAGTTGACAGCAGGTGCGGCTAGCGATATTGAGAGAGCAACTCGTTTGGCTAGGAGTATGGTAGTTAATCTGGGAATGAGCAGGTTGGGGCCGGTGGCTTTGGGTCCAATGTGGGAGAAGGATTTAAGAGGGATGATGTATAACCAGCCAGTGCAGATTTCGGATGATATGAAGACTAAGATAGATACTGAGATTAAGTATTTAGTAGATAATGCTTATAAAAAAGCGGAAGTTTTGTTAAAGAAAAATAAGAAAAAAATGGATGATTTAGTTAAAAGATTGATCAAAGTGGAAACAGTAGAATCAGTGGAGTTTGAAAAAATTATGGGAATTAAAAAAGATGAAAAAAAGGCTAGTCTTAATTGACGGTAATTCTTTATTGCATCGAGCATATCATGCTTATCCAGGATTGAGGACGAGTACGGGTGAGTTGGTAAATGCTGTATATGGTTTTACTTCTATATTGTTAAATAATTTGTTTTATTTAAAACCAAGTCACGTAATAGTGACATGGGATGTGAAAGAGAAGACTTTTAGACATAAGGAATATCCAGAATATAAAGCGGGTAGACCACCAATGGATCAAGAGTTGGTGGACCAGATTGGATTAACCAAGGAGATGGTAAAGAGGATGAATATACCTCAGTTTGAGAAAGCCGGTTATGAAGCAGATGATTTAATTGGGACTTTGAGCAAGCAAGCGATAGAAAAAGGGGAGCAGAAAACGGAGGTGATTATTGTGACTGGGGATAGAGATGCTCTTCAATTAATTGAAGGGGATAGGGTGAAGGTGTGTATGCCAAGTAGGGGTAGAAATAATAATGGAGGGCAAGAGGTTTTTGATGAAAAATCGGTAGAGTTAAAGTATGGGATGAAACCGGAACAGATGATTGATTTAAAAGGTTTGATGGGAGATGCTTCTGACAATATTAAAGGGGTGAGAGGGGTGGGTCAGGTGACAGCAACTAAATTGATTCAAGCAAAAGGAACAATAGATAAGGTTTATGAAGAACTGGATGATTTGCCAGTGAGTGAAAGAATAAAGACATTGTTAAAAGAAGGAGAGGAAGATGCCAGAAAAAGTAGAATGTTGGTAACGATAGACAGAAAAGTGCCAATAGAATTGAAGTGGAAAGAGTGTCGTTTGAGTGATTATGATAAAAAAGAAGTTATGGAGTTGTTAGAGAAGTTGGAGTTTAAGAGTTTAGTTGCTAAATTACCCAATGATGATTGGGAGAGAGAGGTAGAAGAGGTGTTTTTATGAAGGTGGCTTTGGTTCATGATTATATAAAAGAATTGGGAGGAGCAGAAAGAGTGGTGGGTTTGTTGACGGAAATGTATCCCAAGGCTCCGATTTATACTGCTTTTAGGGTAAAAGGAAGCTTAGCGGACAAGTATTTTAAAGATAAGGATATTAGGGAGAGTTGGTTGGCGCCACTATTAAAAATTGGTAAGTTGTATAGTCCGTTGAGATTTTTGGCTCCTTTGGTGTGGAAAACAATGGACTTGTCTGAGTATGACTTGGTGATTACTAGTGCTAGTTGGTATATTACGAGAGGTTTTAAGGTGGGAAAGAATACTAAGGTGGTTTGTTATTGTCATACTCCACCAAGATATTTGTATGGATATGAAACGAGTATGAACTGGCGTAAGTATTGGATAGTGAAGGTTTATGGAACGATAATAAATCATTATTTGCGTTTGTATGATTTTAAGTCGGTTAAGACGGTTGATGCTTGGGTGGCGAATTCAAAAAATGTGGCAAAGAGGATTGCTAAGTATTATCGAGAGAAATCGGTGGTGGTTTATCCTCCAGTGGATTTAGAAAGATTTGAGGAGTGGGCAGAAAAAACAAAAAAGAAAGATTATTTTTTAATAGTGTCTAGGTTGGTAGGAGCAAAAGGATTAGAGGAAGCGGCTAGAGTGGCTAAGAGGGTTGATGTTGATTTGAAAATTGTAGGGTCAAAAGTGGGGGCAGAAAAAATGGTAGAGAAAATAAAAAGGGTGGGAGGGAAGAGGGTGAAGTTTTTAGGGTGGGTGGCAGATGATGAAGTAGGAAAGTTGTTTGCAGAAGCTAAAGGTTTTATTGCTTTGGCCAAAGAAGAAGATTTTGGAATAACTCCGGTGGAAGCGATGGCGGCAGGAACACCGGTGATTGCTTTTAATGGGGGTGGTTTTAAGGAGACGGTGGTGGATGGGGTGACAGGTGTTTTGATAGAAGGGACTGATGAAAAAACTTTAGAGAAAGCAATATTGCGTTTTAATAAAATAAGATGGGATAAAAATAAGATTCAAAAACAAGCGAGGAAGTTTTCAAGAGATAATTTTAAAAAAGGAATGCAAAAGGTGGTTAATGATGTAATGAAGAAGTAGATGCCAGAGTTACCAGAAGTAGAAACAATTAGAAAACAGTTAGATAGGGTTTTAAGAGGAGAAGAAATAGAAAAGGTGGAGGTGTTGAGAAAGAAGAGTTTTCAAGGGAGAAAGAAGAGTTTGGTAGGGAAAAAGATTAAGAGAGTGATGAGAAAGGCAAAGTTGTTGGTGATAGTGGTTGAAGGAGGAGAGAGGTTGTTGGTGCATCTAAAAATGACGGGACAGTTGATTTTGATTAAGAAAGGGGGAAAACGAGTGGTTGGAGGACATCCAACGGTTGATTGGGTAAATGATTTACCAAGTAAACATACAAGGGTAGTAATTAGTTTTGTAAAAGGGGGAAAGTTGTATTTTAATGATATGAGAGTTTTTGGATGGATGAAATTGGTGAAAGGAGAAGAGTGGGAAGATTTAAAAAAGAAAATGCCAGTGGATGTGGTAGACAAGGGATTTACACAGAAGTATTTAAAAGAAGTTTTGGGAAATTCAAAAAGAGCAGTAAAGTTGGTAATTATGGATCAGAAAAAAATGGGAGGGGTGGGGAATATCTATGCCAATGATGGTTTGTATTTGGCGGGAATAAAACCAGATAGAGAAGCAAAGAGTTTGAGTAATAAAGAGGTTTTAAAGTTGCATAAAAATTTGATTAGGGTAATAAAGGAGGGGATAAGAATGGGAGGAGCAACAGCCAGTGATGAGAAGTTTGTGAGTGTGTATGGTTTGGGGGGAAAGTATCAGGAAAAGTTTAGGGTTTATGATCAGCAAGGGAAGAAATGTCAGAAGTGTGGAAAAAAAATTAAGAAGGTTAAGTTGGGAGGAAGGGGAACTTATTTTTGTCCCAAGTGTCAGATTTAGGCAATTGTGGCTAAATAGAGTAAAATAAGGTATGTTTTTGAAGCAGTTAAGTTTGACGGGATTTAGAAATTATAAAAAGAAAGATTTTGATTTTGGTGAGAGGTTAAATGTGGTGTGGGGTAAAAATGCTTCCGGGAAAACTAATTTATTAGAAGCGATTTATTTATTGAGTTTAGGGGAGAGTTTTAGGGCAAAGAAAATAGATGAAATGGTTAATTTTGATGAAGAGCTGGGGAGAGTAAAAGGAAAGATTTTAAGGGAAAATGATGAAGTAAAAGAAATTGAGGTAATGGTTAATCGAGGAGAAGTGGGAGGAAAGAAAGTGTCTAAGAGAAGGTACTTGATTGAGGGGGTTGGTAAGAGAAAAGGAGATTTTTTAGGAGAGTTGCCGGTGGTTTTATTTTGGCCTGAAGACATGGAGATTTTAATTGGTTCACCTGATAAAAAAAGATCATTTTTAGATCAGGTATTGATACAGACAGAACAGGATTATTCTAGGAGTTTGATGGTTTATAGCCAGACCTTAAGAAGAAGAAATAAGTTGCTGGATGCAATTAGAGAAGGGGTGAGTACAAGACATGCTTTAACTTTCTGGAATGGTTTGTTGATTAAACATGGAGAAGTGTTGAGTAAAAAGAGGGAAGAGTTGGTGAATCATATTGATTCTTTATGGCAAAGGAGCGAGTTGTTTAATAAGTTAAGTTTGGTTTATGACAAGAGTATCGTGAGTGAGAAAAGACTGGAGCAGTATAAGAAGGAAGAGTTGGCGACTGGATATACTTTGGTGGGTCCACACAAAGATGATTTACAAATTTTGAGTTTAAATGGAGAGAAGAGAAAGAGGGATTTGTCGATTTATGGTTCTAGAGGAGAGCAGAGAATGGCGGTATTGGCTTTAAAGATGGGAGAGATTTATTTCATGGAAGAAAAACTGAAAGATAAACCGTTGTTGCTTTTAGATGACATTTTTTCTGAGTTGGATGAAAAACATAAAGAGGAAGTGTTGAG
>CAZBRK010000005.1:0-17425 GCA_964494445.1 uncultured Pseudomonadales bacterium | reverse complement strand
TTGTGAAGACACCAGAGTGTTTTATAAACTGTGGCAGAAGTTAATAAATAAAGGCTATTTAGAAAATAAGTTTGAGGGGGAGTTGAGGGTAATTAATGATTTTAATGAAGCAGAAAAAGTTGATGACTTAATAGTGGAGATTGAAAAAGTGGACAGGGCACTATTAGTCAGTGATGCAGGCCTACCAACCATATCTGATCCGGGATATAGACTGGTAAAAGGAGTAATTGAAAAAGGAGGAAAAATAAAGATAGTACCAGGACCAACTGCAGTGATGAATGCTGTGGCCTTATCAGGATTTTCTAGTGACAAGGTGGTGTTTTTGGGTTTTTTACCTAAAAAAAGTGGTAAAAAAGAGGTTGATTTTGATATGTTGTCAGGATTTAAGGATAAGGGAGTGACTGTGGTGATGTACGAGTCTCCTTATAGAGTCAGTAAGACCATTAAGTGGTTAAGTGAAAAATTGGGGGAAGAAACAAAAGCTTGTGTGGTAAGGGAGATTTCTAAAAAATTTGAAGAAGTAATCAGAGGAAGCTTAAAAGAGTTGGAACAAAAACTAGAAGAAAAGAAAATAAAAGGAGAAATTGTGTTACTGGTTCGTCTTTGAAGCTCGGGTAAGATAGTCTTGAATTAAACTGAGACGGTTGTACTTGATTACTCTCTCTCCCCTACTAGGAGCCCCAAACTTAACAAATTCTGCTCCGACACCAACGGCAAAGTCAGCTAAAAAGTTTTCATTTGTGTCACCTGAGCGATGAGAGATTACAGAGGCCATTTTGTTTTCTTTGGCGAGTTTAATAAAAGAGACGGTTTCTGATATGGTGCCGATTTGGTTGGGTTTAACTAAGACGGTATTGCAAGCTTTCTTTTTTATGGCTTCTTCTAATCTAGCCTTGTTAGTAACCAGGAGATCATCACCGATAACAAGAGTGTCTTGGCCCATTTGATTAATAAGATTGCTCCAGTCATCCCAGGAGTCTTCTTCTAGAGGGTCTTCTAGGGCAAAAAGATGAAATTTGTTTTTGAGGTCAATAAGGAAGTTAATAAAATCAGAGGGAGAGTAAGGCTCTTTACGATCACGGATGCGGTATTCACCACCTTGATAGAAAACAGAAGCGGCAAGATCTAGACCAAGAAAAACATCTCGACCCAGTTGATATTGAGTGGCAGAGATAGCTTGAGTGATGATTTCTAGAGCGTCTTTGTTGCTGTATAAGTTGGGAGTATAACCACCTTCATCACCCATACCAAAGTTGGCTTTCTTGTCTTGAAGTACTTTACGGATTCCGTGATAGATTTCGTCTCCTACTCTTAGACAAGTTTTAAAGTCAAAACGAGAAGAAGGAATTAAGTGAAATTCTTGGAAGTCTAAATTACCAACTCCGTGTTTACCACCGTTAATAACATTAAAGAAAGGTGTAGGCAGGTTTTTACTTGTAGGCTGATGAAGACCATATTTAGCAGAAATATAAGCGTAAGTTGGAAGTGATGAAACCTTGGCGCCAAGTTCACAAACGGCTTGGGAGACGGAGATGATTGCATTAGCCCCAAGTTTGGATTTGTTGGCAGTACCATCAAGATTTATTAAGATTTGGTCAATTTCATTTTGCTTAACAGGGTCGCGACCGATGACGTGTTTAGAGATTGTTTTGTTTATGTTTTCTACAGCTTTGAGAACACCCTTACCACCAAAACGTTCAGGGTCTTGATCTCTGAGTTCAACGGCTTCGTGTTTACCTGTAGAAGCACCGGAAGGAACGGAGGCAATAGCTCCGACACTGTTGTTGTCGGCCCAGATGGTGGTTTCAACGGTGGGATTACCACGAGAGTCAAGGATTTCTCTAGCAAAGATTGCACTTATTTTAGCCATATTATTTTAAAAGTCTTTTTTCTGCTTGTTTAATCATATCGCGTGTTCGATCAATAGCGTCGGGAGAAACAGAGACAGAGGTAATTCCCCACTCGACTAATTTTTGTACTAAGTCAGAGTATGTACTTGGAGCTTGTCCGCAGATACTGGAAGTAATGCGGTGACGATTACTGGTCTTTATAATCTTTTCTAAAGCCCAAAGGACGGCTGGATTTCTTTCATCAAAAACTTTAGCGACAGTTTCATTGTCTCGATCAGTACCAAGGAGAAGCATGGTTAGATCATTGCTACCAATAGAAACTCCGTCTATACCAACTTTAATAAAGTCTTCGAGGAGGATAACATTGCTAGGAACCTCGACCATCATCCAGAGTTTAAAACTAGGAGATCTAACTAGACCATAAGATGAGAGTAGTTTTTTAACCTGAATCATTTGATCAACAGTACGAACAAAAGGAATCATTACCCAGAGGTTTTTGTAACCCATTTTGTTTCGTACCTTTTTAATGGCTTCTATTTCTAGACGGAAGACAGCTTCATCGTGAAGATAGCGATAAGCGCCACGATAACCAATCATAGGGTTTGATTCTTCAGGTTCATAGTATTTGCCACCAAGAAGATTACGGTACTCGTTTGTTTTAAAGTCAGTGGTGCGATAAACAACAGGTCGATTACCAAAACTTTGACAGAAAATAGCCATACTGTCGGCTAGTTTGTCGACAAATACTTGGCTACGTTTGTCTTGAATGAGTTTTTTAGGGTGAATGCCAATTTGAGCAATGATAAATTCAGCACGAAGAAGACCGACACCGTCTGTGTCTCTTTGGGCGACAGTAGGAGCAAGTTCTGGTTCAGCTAAGTTTACGTAGACCTTGGTGGCGGTCTTGACGGGATCAATACCTTTAAAGTCTTTAGGTGAGGAAGTTTTTGCAACAACTTTCTTTTTAACTTTTTGTTTAGGAATATCAGCATAAATATTTCCTGTGGTTCCATCAAGAGTAATTTTTTTGGTTTTACTGAATATTTTGGTGGCATTACCAGTACCAACGATAGCGGGAACACCTAGTTCTCGTGAAACAATAGCGGCATGACTGGTCTGTCCACCTTTGTCAGTAATGATACCGGAGGCCCTTTTCATGGCAGGAACATAGTCAGGAGAGGTCATCTCAGCAACAAGAACATCTCCTTGTTTGATGGTGTTTATTTGTGAAGCTTTTTTAATAACAACGGTTGAGCCGGAAGCAATACCCGGAGAAGCGGGTTGACCGGAAAGAATCTTTTTTAGACCAGTGAGATCTTTGGTAGTGAGTCCTTCTTTCTGATTACTATTAACCAGAGTAGTAATGGGGCGAGATTGGACGATGTAGAAACGGTTGTTGCTCATGGCCCACTCAATATCTTGAGGGAAAAAGTAGTGTTGATGGACTTGATTAACAATTTTGGCAATTTTAATGATCTGATTATCTGTTAGTTTTGATTGATTAATTAATGTTTTTTTGACTTTGGCCTTTTTGACACCACTAGGATAACGATAAATTTCCATTACTTTTTGAGGAACTACTTGTTTGGAGTGAATGGTGAAGTCGGTCTTGTCAACGATGTAGTGATCAGGGGTAACGACTCCTTGAACAATGTAGTCTCCTAGTCCCCAGACAGCTTCTATAACAATTTGATTTTTGAGACGATTGACTGGATTGACAGAAAAAGCAACACCAGAGATGTCGGACTGGATCATCAACTGGATGGGAACTGCTAGTTTGACTTTAAAGTGATCAAAACCTTTGGTGGCACGATAGAAGATGGTGCGGGCAGTAAAGAGAGATGCCCAAGCACTACGAATGGCTTGGATAAGGTTGGCTTCACCCTTGATGTTAAGGAAAGACTCTTGTTGGCCAGCAAAAGAAGCCTCAGGTAAGTCTTCTGCAGTAGCGGAAGAACGAACAGCAACTAAGGCAGGATTTTTTGAGGTGCCTAGTTTACGATAGTGAGAAAAAATTTGTTTGGTAAGTTTAGGTGGAATGTCGGCTTTGAGAATTAGGGCGCGAACTTTTTTAGAGGTGGACTGGAGTTTTTTAGAGTCATGAACATCAAGACCTTTAAGTAGTTTACGAATGTCGTCTTCGAGGTGGTTGTAGTCAATGACTTTTTGATAAGCAGTTGAGGTAAGGGAGAAACCTGGAGGAACAGGAAAACCGGCACGAGTCATTTCACCCAGATTGGCAGATTTACCACCAACTAAAGAGGTGTCACCTTTACTGATTTTGGAAAACGGAAGAACTAGGGCAGAGTTCATGAAATAAGTGTAAACCATTTAAGCGATGGTTGCTAGAAGTGGATGGACAGAATTGAGAGAAAGTTTTGAGTCTATTGATTGAGTTCAATCAGTTTATCAACCAGCTCTTCACCACCTAGTTCTAGGCTTTTGGTGGTATGGAAATCAGCAGTCTTTAAGTCAGTAGGATCAGTGGTGACTCCAATACCGGCTGTTTCTACCATTTCCCTGTCATTGGGTCCGTTACCGATAGCCATGGTGTTTTTAACGTCAATTTTTAAGTACTTGCAGAGGTTTTTTAAAGCAGTACCTTTATTTAAATGCTTAAGACCGATGTCATAAGCCTCGCCATTCCAGAGGGTATAGAGTTCGCTTTTAGGGTCGTGCTTTTTGACAATGTCATATACTTCCTTAACATCTTCAAAAGCATGAAGAGTTACTAAGAACTGTTTGGGTTCAAAACCTCTGATTTTGTCGTTTCTTTTGGCAAGGCCTCGGAGATCAACCTTTATTTTGTTTAGTATTTCTAAAATGTGAGGGGTGAATTTTTCGTGTTGAACAACTTGCCCATCGATTAAAGTGAAGATACCGTTTTCTCCTTGTAGACTGGCGTTGTCCCAAAGAATCTTGCCATACATTCGGTCTAAGAACATTAAACTTCTTCCACTGGAGAAGGTTAGATGGTAGTACTTTTTAAGTTCGATCATTTTTTTAAGAAGTCTTTTAGGAAGAACCTTGGTTTTAACGTTTAGAGAGTCTTCGGTTTCGCTAATTTCGGTACCTTTAGGTACACTAACTCCATCACTATCAAAACAAATGACTTTAATGTCTTTAATATCTTCTTTTGTAAGTTCTGTTAATGCTTTCATAAAAAAAATTATTTCTTAACTGTTTATAACTGCTAATTAAATATTTATATCACAAATGAAGTATAAGGGATTATTCTTTTAGACGTTTCTTGAAGTAGTCAACCCAAGGAATGGGACTGGGGTCAACGTGGTTTATGGCAGCAAGATAGAAACTGAGATACTCGAAAAAGATCAAAACTTCCAGGGCTTGTCCCATCATGGTGTCGGAGTCGGGCTTAATGACGGTAAGAGGATATTTTTGTTTGTTTAGAATTTCTTGAGTAATCTGAAGACGTTTCTTGATCTTGTCTGGATATAAGTCAGAGTTGATAAGAATAAAGTGAGTGTTTTGATTAAAGTTGTCGGGAAGACTTAAACCTTCAAGTAGATGGTGATTAAGTTCAGGTAAAACAAAACTGTCGGCAAATGTTTTAGCAGACTCGTTGATGTGATTTTTACCAGCATAAGCGGCTCCGGCAATATGATTGGCAGAGAAGATGATGACAGCCTTACCTTTGGCTTTTTCAGCTAACATTTTGGCTGGATTATTTTTGAATTCAACTTGATGTTTGAGGTTTTTAGCCGAAGCAGTAACAACTTGGATGATGTTTTCTCTGTCTATTTTTCCGGTATCAATTAAGTTAAAACGAGAAAGATAACCGAGATGGGCACCTAGAGAGTAACCCAGTCCAAGACGAGGTTGACCGCTAGGGTTGTGTTGAGGGTTGATGGTGTAAAGATCCCAGTCATTTTTTTGAGCCAGATCACTAAGTTCTCCACCGGAGGCAATGGTAAATATGTGGGCTTTTTTAGCTAGAGCATCCATGGCAGAAGAGACAATTTCTTCGGTGTTGCCAGAGTAGCTAGAGAGAATAACCAGAGTGTTTTTGTCAACCCAGTTGGGTAAACGGTAGTTGTTGACAATTTCAAAAGGTAGATGACAGATAAGAGGAGTGAGAGATTTAAGAATACGAGCGGCTAAAGCAGAACCTCCCATACCGGCGATACAAATCTTTTTGATGTTTTTAGGAGATGTTTTAATGGTTTGCATCTCGACTTCCTGCCAAGAAGAGTTGAGTTGAGCATCAAATTGAGTGATTGAGTCATAAACATGACCTGGATCTAGTTGAGTAACTATCTTTTCTTGATCAAGGAAGTGCTTCATAAGAACAGTATAGCGAAGTTAGAGAGAGAGGAGAAGTTGATTTAGTTGAGTGTAGAGATCGGGAGGATTTATACCGGTTTTGTGTTGTAGATCGATGCGATAGAGCTGTTGGTGTAAAGAAATTAATGATGAGGGGGTAAATAGTTTAGCTTGAGTGACTAGCCTTTGTTTTTGCCAAGGAGAGGTTTTGAGTTTTTCTGGTGAAGTGGCTTGAATTAGTTGCCTAACTCTCATGGCCAGAAGAGCAAAGACCATGTCTAACGACTGGTGTGATTGTTTGAGTTGGTCTAGATACTCTAGAGCTTGAGATGATTGTTGAGGAGAAAAATTATCAAGAAATTTAAAAACAAGAACATCGGGTTTGAATTGAAAAACAGGAGATAGTTTAAGAGATTTGATGGTAGAGGCGTGAACATTTTTTTCTTCATAGAAAATAACTGAGGTGTCAGGAAAGTCTTTAAATGTTTGGATGAGTTTCTTTTTTAAATCTGATTGAGGTAAAGAAAGAATGCCAAAAAGAATTAGGGTTTTTTGTTCAGCGAATAAACCAGTGGAGCGGAGGTGTTGGTGAAGCTGATTAAGAGTAAGCCTTTTACCTTCTAATTTAATAATCTGTGAAGAAGGAGGAAGTTGTTGTATGAGCTGATCAAGTTTTTCTCGAGACTGGACAAGGTTTTCTCCGTGAATAAGAATCATGGTTTTATTTTAAATTGACGAAAGAGTTTTTCAACTGTTTGATGACCAACTTGAAGACGTCTACCTTTACCATAATGAGGAACTAAGGCTCCAGAAAATGTTTTGGGAATATGGAGAAGTTCGTGAATAACGACTCGAATTTGATCTTCCTTTTTAAGATGATCAAAGTGTTCAGAAAGAAACTCAACACAGTAGTGTGGAGAAAGATCAAGGGCTTGTTGCCAGATGCGAGGCATGGCATAGATACGAGCTCGAGCACGAGCTTTAGAGCCACGAGAACGGAAAGCTTTAACCTTGTCTGCTTGAATATGATCTAGACCAAGTTGAGCAATAATTTTATGAATAAGCTGTTCTAAGTCTGGGGCGGGATAGAATTGCATACTAGGAAGAGTATACCTCCCAACCGGGTTTAGTGGGTTGATCAACTTTAATGCCAACGTCGTCGCCTTTCTTAGCTTGATCAACAGCTTTTCTTTCAATTTCAATAGAATCAACCACCTGAGTGAAGATAACTTCTCCCTGCTTGTCTTTAAACTCTAATTCCTGATCTTTTTTGAGAGTTTTTCCAAGTTTAATGATGGCTACTCCAATTTTGTCGTAGTAGTGAGTGATAGTGCCAATTTTAATTTTTCTCACCTCCTTTCTTGTTTAGTTATGTTTGTTTTATATAGTTATATCAATTTTAATCAACTTTTGGGCAGATGTGTGTCCATTAACTATGGAGATAAGCCAAGGAGAGACGTCAAAGTGTTCTGCTAAGAGTCCGATTAGTTCCTGATTAGCTTTTCCTTTTTCTGGAGGAGAGACAATCTTGGCTCTGTAGTGATGATCGTCAATCTTTATTAATTTTTGACGAGATGAACGAGCAACAACTTTAACATTGAGGTAACGAGGTGACTTAATCATAGCGATTAAAAACAGATTTAATAAAGAAGTAAAAACGACGAAGAGGGGTGGTGTCTATCTGGGACAAGACGGGGGTAGACTGAAAACTTAAACCTAGTGTTTGAGGATTTGATTGAGAAGTAGAAGTAAGTAATGGTTGTCCTGAACTGGTGTATTTTTGTAAGGTGAGATAGACAGGAGTGGGTTGATCAGAAGTGTCAAGAAGACTGAACTGATTAAAAGGAGGTGTGGAAGCTCGTAGGAGAAAAGGAGTAACGGCTACGACTTGAGAATGAGACCAGATATGAGTAAAGGCATAGTCGTAGTAAGAAGATATGGTTGATGGTGAAAGGTTTTGATTAGACCAACCGGTTTCGGTTATAAAAACGGGTAGTTTTTTGGAAGTAAAGTTTTTAAGATAAGAAAGGTCAAAAATAAAACTGTTAATACGATTAGAGCCAGAGAGATAAGGAGAGGCAGAAAAAGCAGGATTGGGATAAGCATGAGAGGTCCAGCCGTCGAGACGATTAAAAACTTCAGGCTGTTGATGGTACATTTGTCTTAGATATGTTTGCCAGTAAACTGAGTTGGTGGTGGTGATGGCGGCGTTGTCTAGGCCAGCAGGAAGAAGAAAGAAGTCTTCAGAGTGTCTTTTGAAGATGTCGATGGCGTTAATAAGAATATCGGCGTATTTTTCTGGACTAACCCAACCACCAAACTCATCAGCTCGGTTAACCTCATTGAAGATAATGACATAACGATTTTGAGTTGGCCATGATAGGTCAGAAAGAAAGTTGGCAAAATCAATAAGGTCATAGTTGTTGGGTTGTTCCCAGTGAGGACCTTGAGCAAAAGTGGCTACACGAATAAGAGGAATTAAATGAAGATCTAGACACTGATCAAAAAAATGTTGCCATTTTACTCGATCCCTGTCCCCTGCTTGGATGGGAACAGTTACATAGCCCCAGTCCCCCACTTCATGATTAACCAATTTTTCGGCCATCTCAAGTTCGCTAGGAAAAAGAAGGTGAACTCCAACTTTGTTGTTAGATACAGACAAAGGGTCAGTAATGGCATAAACAGGAGATAAATCCTTTGTAAGGGTTAAAAATAAGGCAAGGTTGATTAGAAAAAGAAAAAGCCGTTTCATCGGTCTTTATTATACCGTTTTAAGCCTTTTTGAGCTTTAGGTGCTCATAGGCTTTAGGTGTGACGACTCGGCCACGAGGATTTTTGGAGATAAAACCACTCTGAATGAGAAAAGGTTCATAAACATCGGTAATGGTGTTGACGTCTTCTGAGATAAGAGAAGCTAGGGTTTTAACACCGACTGGTCCCCCATCATATTGTTTGATGATAGAGATGAGGAGACGACGATCTGTTTCGTCTAGACCAAGGTCGTCTACTTGATAAAATTCGAGACATTCGCGGGTAATGGCTAGATTTGGATCTGATTCATGTTTAACTTGAGCGTAATCACGAACACGACGGAGAAGCTTCTGGGCGATGCGGGCGGTGCCTCTGGATCTTTTACCGATCTCTAGAGCTGAGTCCTTGTCGATACCGAAACCAAGGCGTTTGGCGGTCTTTAAGACTATTGTTTGTAGGTCTTGAGGTTGGTAGAACTTGAGACGGTGAACGATGCCAAAACGATCACGAAGAGGGTTGGAGATAGAGCCGGCTTTGGTAGTGGCACCAATAATGGTGAAAGGATTTAGTTCAAGCCTAAGAGTACGAGCCGCAGGTCCTTTACCAAGTATCATGTCTAAACAAAAGTCTTCCATGGCTGGATATAGAGCTTCTTCAACGGTCTTGTTGAGACGATGTATTTCATCTATGAAGAGAATGTCGCCTGTTTCTAGGTTGGTGAGGATTGAAGCCAAGTCCCCTGCTCTAGTAAGAGCTGGTCCAGAGGTTACCTTGAGACTAACGCCAAGATGATTACTGATAAGACTGGCTAGAGTGGTTTTACCCAGTCCTGGTGGACCATAAAGGAGTACGTGTTCGAGAGATTCTTTGCGATCACTACTGGCCTTGAGAGCAATTTTAAGTGAGTTAACGACTTGATCTTGACCAATAAAATCCGTCCAGTTGGTGGGTCTTAGACTAGAAGAAGGGTTGTTCATCGGTGGAGTAATCTAAGGGCTTGTTTAATCTGTTTTTCTAAAGGTAAAGAGGGATCCACTTTAGTAATGATTGAACTAAGTTCTGTCTTTTTAAAACCCAGAGAGGAGAGGGCTTCGACTAGTTCACCATTTTGATCAAATGAACTAATGTCTAGATCGGTTTGGTCAAACTTGTTTTTAAGTTCAATAATGAGCCTTTGAGCACCTTTTTTACCAATACCAGAGATGGAAGTGAAAAAATCGATGTTGCTAGATTTAATAGCTGAGAGAATCTGATCTGGAGAACCAACGGAGAGTACGGTTAAAGCAATCTTGGGTCCAATACCCGAGACACTAATGAGGTGACGGAAGAGCTCCATTTCTGTTGCTTGAGTAAAGCCATATAGGGAGATGTCGTCTTCTTTAACTTGAGTGTGAATATGAAGATCAACCTTAGAACTAGGAGTAGGGTTTAGGTTGCTAGGAATGTGAACTAAGTAGCCAACACCATTAATATCAATGATAATTTTTCCTAGTTGAGATGACTTAACTTGACCCGAAAGAAATCCAATCATGCTTTGATTGTAACACCTGAATGAGAGTGGAATAAATGGGTTAAACCAGCAGCCACAGCGTCAGCCGCATCGTCAGGCTGTGGAGTCTCTTTTAATTTTAAGATTTGTACCACCATGTACTGGACCTGTTTCTTGTCAGCTTTGCCGTACCCGGTTAGAGCAGATTTAATTTGTAAAGGGGTGTAGTTAAAAACATCTAAACCAGCTTTTTTACAAGCTAAGAGAATAACTCCGCGGGACTCACTAACAGCCATGACTGTTTTAGCATTGGTAGCAAAAAAAAGATTTTCAACAGATGCCACACTTGGTTTGTGCTTACCAATTAATTCAATAAGAAAATCAAAAATTTTAACTAACCTGTCAGCTTGATCAGAGTTGGCTTTGGTTTCAAAACAACCACACTCGATCATGTTTTCTTTGTTATTTTTCTTTTCGATTATGGCCCAACCTAAACGGCCGGTGCCTGGATCAATACCAAGAACTTTCATCAAATTAGAGTATAGCGGAAGACGCTATAATGAGATGTAGTTATAACTTAGAAAAATAATATGAAGGGTTACTTTGGCAACATTGAAAAGGAAACATTAGAAAATGAGAACTACAGAAAAGTACTGTTTACTGGACCACAAAGTCAGTTGGTAGTGATGAGTCTACAGCCAGGTGAAGAAATAGGTGAAGAAATTCATGATGACCATGATCAGTTCATTCGGATTGAGCAGGGTGAAGCAGAAGTAAGTATTGATGAAGAAATTAGGGTATTAAAAGAAGACGAAGCAACAATAATTCCTGCAGGATCAAAACATAACGCAGTTAATAATTCTAAAAACAAAGAATTAAAGCTTTACACCATTTATTCTCCAGCAGAACATCCAGAAGGAACAGTATTTAAAACAAAAGCTGAAGCTGACGTAGCAGGGCATTAAAAAGCCCCAAGGTTTTGTGTACCTCAGGGCGGTGAAAGGGATTAGTGTCTTACTTCTTTAAAGGAAGTGTTGGTCATTTCATCAAGGCGTAGATGGCAATGAGAACATTTTGGTTTTCTGGTTATAGTGTCTCTAAGGATATATTTACCTTGACAGTAGTCGAAAAATATTTCTATTTGCCTCTGAGAGAGCTTGATTTTACCGTTACAGTTGGTGCAGATGAGGATTGTCATTAAAGCCTTCCTTTAATTAAATAGATGGTGTGAATAGAATATTAAAGAACGATTTACTCTTTGCCGAGCTGTTCGCGCATATGTGAAAGGACACTGCCTTGAGTTTGATAGGATCTGTCACTTATTTTGAAACAAGATCTTCTTTTAGAAAGAAATTGAGCAATTTCAAGATCAGAGTCAATGAACTCTAAAAAAGGTTCCTCTTTACCGTCTTGAAGAAAGTTTTTGAATACATCTTCTGTTTCTATAAGAATTTCTGTCATCTTCTTTTTTGAATGCCCATTTGCAAATGAAAGATCGTCTTCGTCTTTCATTAAGAACAAGATGTTTTTAACGAGAGGTGATATTTCTTTCTTTGGTATTTCTTTCCTATCTTTTTCCATGTTTGCCTCAGATTATAAGATAAGTGCGGTGTAAAGGCAAGAAAAGTGAGAGTATTTGAGAGTTTGAAAATATAAACCGCCAAGGTGTTTTCTTGGCGGTTGAGGTCAAATCTTTAAAATAACAATATGTGAAGAAGGGTGGCTGAGCCGATAATGTGCTTTGTTGATGGTATTTTTAAGAAAATTAAGAGGGTGAAACAGACGAGGTAAGTTAATATTGTAAATGAGGCAACTTTAGGTCGACAAAGTTTTTCTACTCCTCCATCAAACAAAACAATGATTAGAAGATATACCACGGGGAGAAAAATGCTGATATCTTCACTGGTGCATATTTCTAGGGCGGTGAGAGCGGCTGAGAGAATAAAAACAAGAATGACGGGTAAATATTTCCTGACATTAACCATTCATAACCTCCTGAGAAATAAGATTTAAATGAGCGATGAGTTAACAAGATATTGATCTCCTTTAATTATACATACATAAAAAAACCTAAATTAGAGTAACTACAGGCATGAAATATGGTAAAATTGATTTAGATTAAATGATGGTAGTATAGTTATAGAGCATGTCAAAAAAAGAAACAAAAACGAACGAGACAAACAGTAAAACTTCTTTTTGGAAAAAGAAGTGGGTTTGGGCTGTTGTTGCGGGTCTAGTAATAGTGGGTGGTATTGTGATTAAAAATCGAGCTTCGGGTAAAGAAGACTTGGATAGTGTAGAGATTCAAAGAGGTATGGTTCGTCATGAGTTGATTTTAACTGGTGAAGTTAAAGCGGTTCAACATGCCTATTTAACCTTCCAATCTTCTGGAGAATTATCTTGGATTGGTGTAGAGGAAGGTGATTGGGTTAAGAAAGGTCAGTATTTGGCAAGATTAGACGCTTCTGTCCTCAAGTCTCAGTATGAGCAGGCAGTGGCTGATCTGAGAAAGGCTCAGGCTACGACTGATAATGTTTTGGATCAAGTGAAAGACAATGATGATGACGAGACTCACGTGATGAAAGACCTACGTACTACTGCAGAAGCTACAAGAGACAGGGCTTACAGGGCTTTAGAAATTGCTGAAGAAAATTTGCGTAACGGATATATCAAGGCTCCTTTTGAGGGTTTAATTGTTGATATAGCCTTACCTTTTTCTGGGGTTAACACGACTTATGCCACCTCTCAGATAGAGATACTGAATCCAGAGAGTATGTATTTTGAAACCCATGCAGATCAGACAGAGATTAAGGACTTGGCTGCAGGACAACAGGTATTTGTTCTTTTAGATTCTTTTCCAGAAGAAGAGATAGAAGCAGTGGTTAAAAGTATCGCTTACACTCCTAGTACAGGAGAGGCTGGTACTGTTTATGAAGTTAAGGTTACCTTTAAAGAATTAGATAGTGAAAAATATAGAGTGGGTATGACTGGAGACGCCAGTTTTATTTTAGGAACTAAAGAAGATGTACTGTACATTCCTCCTAAATATTTAAACTCTGATAAGGAAGGAAAGTATGTAAAGATGAGTCCGAAGAATAATCAGGTGTATGTTGAGGTGGGTATTGAAGGAGAAACAAAGGTGGAGATCAATGGTGAAATCAACGAAGGTGATATGATCTATGATTAAATTTAAGAATGTTTCCAAAACATATTTCTTGGGTGAAGAAAAAGTAAAAGCGGTTGATAATATTTCCTTAGAAATTAAAAAGGGAGAGTATGTTAGCGTTGTGGGCCCTTCTGGTTGTGGTAAGTCTACTTTGATGTATGGCATGGGATTATTAGACATTCCCACTTCAGGAAAAATAACCATAGATGGTCTAGATGTTTCAAAACTTACAGATGATCAATTGTCGGAGATTAGAAATCAAAAGATTGGTTTTGTTTTTCAGTCATTTAACTTGATTAACAAGTTTACTGTTATGGAGAATGTTCTTTTACCAACTAAGTACATGAAGACTAAGGTTAATTTTAATACTGAAAAGAGAGCAGAAGAACTTCTTAAACAATTTGGGATCTGGGAAAGAAGAAATTTTTTTCCTAACAAGATTTCTGGAGGTGAACAACAAAGAGTAGCTATTGCCAGGTCTTTGATAATGAGCCCTAGTATTATTTTGGCTGACGAACCAACAGGTAATCTTGATACCAAGGCAGGTCATGAGATTTTGAATTTGCTGAGTGATTTGAATAAGAAACTTAAGGTAACCATTGTTTTGATCACTCATGAAATGGATATTGCTAAAAGAACTAATAGAAGAATTACCATGAAAGATGGTCAAGTAGTTGGAGCTAAAAAATGAAGTTAAAAAATGGAGCCTACCATTTAGTTAAGTCTGCCCTGGTTGATTTTAAAAGAAATAAGGTGAGGACTTTTCTGACTTCTCTGGGTATTACCATTGGAGTTTTGTCTGTAGTAATGTTGATTGCCTTAGGATTAGGTCTTAAAAATTATTTAACAGAACAGTTTGAGGGTCTAGGAGCTAATTTGGTAACGGTAATGGCCGGTGGTGGTTTTGGTGGTGGTGGTGACGATGAAGGTTTTAGTGGTCCTCCTGCTGGGTTGTTTGGGAGTGTAATTGAGTTTGATGAACGAGATGTTACTTCTTTGAGAAAAATCCAAGAGATTGAGTATGTTGCCCCCGTCTATTTTAAATCTCTAAGTATTGAGGCAGAGGATGAAGAAGAAACCGCTTACATCATGGGTTCAAATGAGGAACTTTTTGACTTGATGAATATTGAGATGTTAGAAGGGGTTGTGTTTGGTAAGTCGGAATTACAGAGTAGATCCAAAGTGGCTGTGTTGGGTTATGATATCTCGGAAGAACTTTTTGGTGAAGCTGGTGATGGTGCTGGTAGAACCATAAGGGTAAGTAACATGAGATTAAAAGTGATTGGGGTTTTAGAAAAGACGGGTGATGGTGAGATGGACAAATCAGCCGTTATTCCCTACACGACTACTTTTGCCAGTCTTAATCCCGACAAAACTTTCTGGTCAATTTATCTAGGAGTAACTTCTGATGATGATGTTGAGATTGCTTCAGAGAAAGCCGAGGAGGTTTTGCTTAAGAGATATGATGAGGATGAATTCTCGATTGTGCAACAATCAGAGATTCTTTCAACCGTTAATCAGATTTTTGCAGTATTAAACACGATTTTAGTAGCCATTGGATCAATATCTCTACTAGTTGGTGGAATTGGAATCATGAATATTATGTATGCCACGGTTACTGAGAGAACCAAGGAAATTGGTATTCGTAGGGCCATAGGAGCGACTAAACAAGACATCTTGACTCAGTTCTTAACCGAGTCTGTAATTCTGTCTGTTTTGGGTGGACTAGTTGGTCTTTTACTTTCAATATTAATTGTCTTGGTAGTCAGACCATTCTTTCCAGTAGCAATAAACGCATTAGCAGTAATTATTGCTCTGGGTGTTTCAACCTTGATTGGAGTATTCTTTGGGGTGTTTCCTGCTAAAAGAGCTGCAAACTTGCCTCCTATCGTTGCCATCAAGTATGAGTAAATATTCGAATTGGTGACCCCAGACCTTCCACAACCGAATCAAATCATTTCCAATCTCGTAGACCTTATAGACACATTCCTACCTGACACCAGGAGCCTAGCATTTACTACCCAAAGATACTCGGTAAGAGTAATTGAACATATATCTTAAGATAATCGAACAGAAAATCTAAATAGCCATAAAAAAGGACACCTTTGTTACTTCCGAAGAAGTAAAGGTGCCCATTGAGGGTTTGTAAGTAAATTTAGAAAAGCTTATAAGAATTGATAGGTGTTTCCACTATGTAAGCTGAGGAGATATCAATACCTGGATAGGTATAACAAAAAAAGTAAAATAATAGCTGAGTGTCTTCCCAATGGAAGCGAAAGACACTCAAGTAAGTGCGACTCATCTTTGACTTACAAAACCACGACTTTCTTCTTCAAAATACTCCTTCTCATTTGTAAACCATGTCCTGCAAATATTTGAGATGTAGTTTAAATCGTGAGTCCAATCAGTATAAGGATTTCCAAGTTCATCTTCTGGGATGCGGACCATACATCGGTAATTACCAGGATTCTGATTTGTACGTTTGTAAGTTATCAGATAATCATCTGATAATGTATATGGTCCGACCATGAAGTCTACAACTACCGAGGTAGTCTGTAGCCACTCATCCCCTTTCTTTTCAAATCCATATACGGTGAGGGTGTGTCTACCATCTGGTAGATCTTGGATTATTTCCAACGATACTATCTCCTCGAGAGAAGGTTTGAGAAGTAATAATTCTCCATCTACTCCAATAGCTACCGCATTCTCTTTTCCCGGCTGACCATGATATTCTCCAAATAAAGTAGCGTAGCCTTCATCCGAAACATAAATACTTATAATGACATATGTATCAGATTCAGCCGCCAATACTGGATTTGCTATCGACACGAACAAAATTATCAAAATCAAAACAAAAATATTCTTCTTCATTTTCACCATCTCCTTGTCCAAACAGGTTGAGTGATAAAAATTTGCTTTGTTTAAGAGGTATATTACCTCTAAACCGAGTAGCTTTCAATTACGGTACCACTAACGATTTCCTACGAGCATCTACTGGCTATCATAGCAAGAATGAGTATTATGGCTATTATTGATATCCATAATATAGCGTTCTTTTGTTTAGTGGTCATTTTAATTCTCCTTGTCTAAAATGGGGTAGTACTAAAAATCCTTTAAAGGAAATTTAAGACAAATTCTGGGGATGGTTTCAGGATGATGTTCACAAATTACACGAATTACATCACTAAGCCTTATATATGTCCAACTTAGATTATCGTTGTACAGATCTATATCATCATGTAAATAATCTAGACGTGATATAGCATCCTCAACTCCATAGTGTTCTGCATTATCCCATTCACCATAGATTTCATAAGTTACTTTATCCATCTGTTCTTCGAGTCTATTTATTAGAATAAGATTTGCAACAAAGTCAGATTCAACACTAGCTAAACGAGAATCAAAATCTACCCAATTGAGTGCTGTCCAGTCGGCTTCTTCTATTTGAGCTTCAAGGACGGTAATTCGATCACTCTGTTTAGATATTTGTTTAGCTAGAATGAAGTTAGTTGACAAAGCCAAGAGCACTGCTACACCTAATACATATAACAATACTTTTTGAAAATTACTCATTTAGAACATCTCCTTTTTGGATTTTTGCTTTTCTAAAATTTCAAAGTCCTTTTCACAAAAAACATCACACAATTTCAATCTTTTTTATGAAAAACTAACAGCAATTAACATTGCTATCAATGTCTTATAATATATCAATATACACCCCAAAAGTCAAGTTTTGAACTTTTAAACCAACCCCATCTGTATCTCATTCTCAGGCTCAGAATACGAAAAGTCTACCTCCCCTTTTAAACCTCTCCAACCATAAAAAGAGTGTGACCCCACCGGGAATTGAACCCGGGTTACCAGGATGAAAACCTGGCGTCCTAA
>CAZBRK010000004.1:16316-17784 GCA_964494445.1 uncultured Pseudomonadales bacterium | reverse complement strand
AGCTGCAGCCATTACGGGATTACTAGAAAGTCTAAAACAGTCCAACAGTCTTTTTAAATTAATATCGAATTTTCTCGATCGGAATTCACCCCCGCCCCCACCTATCAAATCGGAAAATTATGAACCCCTCGAATAAACCAAAAGAACCATCATCTGACCACTCTTTTTCTACATTTGTATTAGGAATAACTCTTGGTGTTTTGGGGGCAGTTTTACTGGGGACGCAAGAAGGTAAGGACTTTGTTCAAAAAACTTTAAACTCTCTCTCTAATGACTCAGATACAGACCCAAACCTTATTAAAAAAATAAAATCTTCAATTAAACCTGAAACAAAAACATCTTCTCCAAAAGACAGAACGTCTACTAACTATCCTTCTCAAGAGCCCCCACCCCCACCTCCACCAGTACTCCACCGATCTCCACGATATTTTCGTAATGACACAGGCGACCAACTTAAGTCAAGCCTCTGATCCCCCTCATAAGCTATAATTAAACCCATGTTAACGGTCGATCAATTGCGTCAAAAATATCTTAATTTCTTTGTAAAAAGACATCATAAAGTTATTCCTTCTGATTCATTGATCCAAATAGACGGTGTCACCACAAGTTTATTTACTGTTGCCGGTATGCAACAGCTTATTTCCTACCTTAAGGGAAAAAAACATCCAATGGGAAACAGACTCGTCAATATTCAACCATGTCTCAGGGTTGGAGATATAGACATCATTGGAGACAGTTATCACACAACCTTTTTTGAGATGTTGGGTAACTGGAGTTTGGGAGATTACTCAAAAGAAGATCAGTTAAACTGGTTTTTCCAATTTTTGACTCAAGAATTAAAACTTGACCCTAATAAACTTTATGTTTCTGTTTTTTCAGGTAACAAAGATATCCCTCAAGACAAAGAGTCGATTGAGGTGTGGCAAAAGATATTTAACACAAAGACGCCTCCTTCATTAGAGAAAAATGGTTTCGATCCTTCTATTAAAATCTATAGTTATGGATTTAATAAAAACTGGTGGTCATGTAGTGGTTCTCCTGAAAAAATGCCATCAGGAGAAATAGGCGGTCCAGATTCCGAGATTTTTTACGATTTTGGTTCGGATCTTGGTCTTCACGAAAAATCTCCGTACAAAAATGATCGATGTCACCTTAACTGTGATTGTGGGCGTTTTTTAGAAATTGGCAACTCTGTTTTTATCGAGTATCAAAAACAAAAAGACGGTTCTTTTTCTCCACTTACACAGAAAAACATTGATTTTGGGGGAGGACTAGAGAGGGTCTTTGCTACACTAGAAAATCAACCAGATATTTTCAAGACATCGATTTTTTATCCCTTTATAAAACAACTAGAAAAAGAAACGGGTAAAAAATACTCAGAACACCAGCAAGACATGAGAATAATTGTTGACCACCTTCGTGCAGTAACTTTTCTAATGGCAGAAGGTTTAGAACCAGGGAACAAACA
>CAZBRK010000004.1:2195-16216 GCA_964494445.1 uncultured Pseudomonadales bacterium | reverse complement strand
GAGATTACTCAAGAGCTTTTTCAACAAAAAAAACAAGAATTAAACATGAATGAATTTAAAAAAATAAAACAACAACATCAACAACTGTCTCGTACCGCTTCAGTAGGAATGTTTAAAGGGGGTTTGGTTGATCGTCAAGAAGAAACTATTAAGCTTCATACTGTTACCCATCTTTTACACCAAGCTCTTAGAGATATTTTAGGGGATGGTGTTGTTCAGTCTGGTTCAAACATCACTCCTGAAAGGGCTCGTTTTGACTTTACTTACAATCAAGCCTTAACAGAAGGGCAAATTCAACAGGTTGAAGAATCTATCAATAAACAAATAGAATTAAAGTTACCAGTAGTCTTTAAAACAGCCTCTTATGATCAAGCAATTAAACAAGGAGCACTGGCTTTTTTTAAACACAAATATCCAGAAAAAGTAACAGTTTATTCTGTAGGAGATTTTTCCCAAGAAATTTGTGGAGGACCCCATGTTAAAAATACTGCTGAAATTGGTAATATAAAGATATATAAACAAAAATCTTTAGGGCAAGGGCTTAGACGTTTGTATCTAAAGACAATCTAAACAATGGACTTAAAAAAAATATTTTCCACCAGTCGAAAAAAAGAGTCGTTAAAAGTTTATTTAGCGGTAGAAATCCACGAGTTTTTAATTAAAAGTGCTGTTTGGAAGATTAATTTAGAAAAAAACCCTGAAATTGTCTCTTTTGGTTCTTTTGAAATGTGGGACTCTCAAGAATCTCTCATAAACGGCATTGATGCTTCTTTGACAAACGCTGTCAAAAATCTATCTTTGCAACCAAACGAAGTAATCTTGGGTTTACCAGAACACTGGTTAGAAAAAGATAAAATACATCCAAGTAAAACTGTTTTAATAAAAAAAATTCTTAAAGAACTATCTCTTAAGCCTTTGGGTATGGTTACTGTTACTCAGGCAATAATTCATCATTTAAAAATTACTGACGGGGTCCCCCCAACCACGATTCTTCTTGAAGTTTATCCTACAAAAGTTACCGTAACGGTGGTTAAGTTGGGGAAAATTAAAGCCAGTGAAGAGGTAGGCCGTTCAGGAGATCTTTCAAAAGATGTTGAAGAGGCGCTGGTTAGACTTGGAATGGAACAACTTCCTCCACAGTTTTTACTCACTAATGGTTCAAATCTAGAGAATGAACAACAACAATTAATGTCTCATTCTTGGAAAGAAAAACTCTCATTTTTACACCTCCCAAAGGTGGAGGTTTTGCCGATTGATTTTAGTATAGAAGCAGTTGCTCTTTCGGGTGGTTTAGAAATGGTTAAGGCCTTGGGTATTGACACAGAATCAAAAGAACACAAAGACTCTAGTTCCCCTCCTCCTTCACCATCATTAACAGTAGTTTCAAGGCTAGAAGACATTGGTTTTGGGATAGAAGAGACAGAGTCTAATTTGGCAGATCTCCCCGTTTCAGAAACACCTTTAGTAGATGAAACTCATTCAGAAAACATTGCCTTAAGTTCAGAAAAAACTAAAAAGAAAGAAAGTTCTGTTTCTAAACCAAAAGGATTTTCTGTTTTTACTCAGTTTTCTAAAATGATTAACACTTTTCTTTCTTATATTAAGAAAACTCCATTTTTAAAATTATCATCAAAACATTGGTTCATCTACCCACTCTTAATTTTTACTCTTTTTCTGGCTACAACAATTTTTTACCTATTTTTTGGTAAGGCACAGATTATTGTGACCCTTCCCTCTCAAAAAATAGAAGAAACAAGGGAGGTTATTCTTTCTACCGTTTCTCAACCCGACACAATCCTAGTTCAGTCAAAAGATGTTTCCTTTCAAACTAGTCAGACAATCACAACCACAGGTGAAGCTACAGTTGGAGATAGAGCTACTGGAAAAGTGTCAATTTACAATCACACCGCTGAATCAATAACTTTAGATTCTGGAACTGATGTCATTTCAGACTCTGACAATTTAATATTTACTTTAGATTTAGAGGTAACAATATCTTCAAAAAGTTCAGACCTGACTATTGATGGAGAGATAATAAAGTTTGGCAAAGCAACGGGGGTAATGGTAACAGCGGGCCGAATTGGTGCTGATTACAACATTTCTCAAAACACTAATTTTACAGTAGATAAATACTCAAAAACCCTTCTTCATGCAATAGGGGAAAATGATTTTGGTGGAGGATCGTCAAGGGCCGTTAAAGCTGTTTCTCAGGAAGACAAAGACGCTCTTTTTTCTTTGGCAACAGAGGAGGTTGAGCAAGGTATTGATTCACAGGTCAAACAGCAAAACACAGATCTTATTTCAATCATGTTGGGAGAATTTGAGTTTGAGCAGCAGGACTTTAACAGAGAAATAGGTGAGGAATCTGATGAACTAAGTCTTGACTTGTCTGCGTCTTCTAAAATTTTAATCTGTTCTAAATCAAAGGTAATAAACTATCTTAATCAAGAAATTAAAAAAGAAACCTCTGATTCTCGAGTACTGGCTCCAGACAAAGTTAATTTTGAATTCACTAACCCTGAATACGTTTCTGAAAACAACTACTCCTCCGAGCTTAAAACAACTGGAGTTTTAATTCCAGAAATAGAAACAAGCTTTCTAGTTGAACAGATTACATCGACATCAGTAAACAAAGCTCAAGAAAAACTAAAACAAAGTACAAATTTCGAATCTATTGTCATTTTTGTCAAACCCAGAATTCCTTTTTTAAGTAAAATTCTTCCCGCAAGAGAAGAAAATATTATTTTGGAAGTGGTTGTTTCTGATTAAATTTTTTTAACAATAATGCTCTACGCTTACAAAAAAGCCACTCCTCAAGCCCCTTCTCCAGGACACACTATCCCTAGATATTTACGTTTTTTACCCACACTAATATCCTCAACAGGCCTCGCTGTCATCGCTTTTGTTGTTTGGCCAATCATCAATTACCGCTTTTCTTCCACATCACTTTTCTTCTCCAACAATCTTTTGTCTCCGTCACACTACAACTCTTTTGTTAATGGATCTGCTCAAGCCCCCACGATTTTGTCAGGAATTGACTACACCAAGGCAAGAAACTGGTTTGACACAAAAAATGAAAATGTTATTTTTACCACAAGATCCGGAGACATTTCTTCTTACACACTTTCCATTCCCAGTCTCAACATAGAACAAGTTGAAGTTGGATTAGAGGACGAAAATTTGAATTTACACTTAGTTCACTATCCTCAAACAGCTCTTCCTGGTCAAAAAGGAAGTCCGGTGATTTTTGGACATTCAACCTTACCTCAGTTTTTTAATCCACAAGACTATGCCAGTATTTTTTCCACCCTTCCCAACATTAAACAAGGAGAAGAAATAATTATCACTTATGATAAGGTTCAATACGTATATCAGGTGACTAAAGCTTATGAAGTTAAACCCTCAGATGTCTATGTTTTACGTCAGGATTACAATCAAACAGGTTTAAAATTAATTACTTGTGTACCTCCTGGAACCAAACTTAGACGGTTAGTTGTTGAGTCAAAATTAATAAAAAAATGATTTATCTCTGTTTTGATTTAGGTTTGAAAAACACAGGTGTTGCTTGGGCTGACTCAGTTAAATTATCCCAACCTTTAGAAACCATTTATCATAAAAACACCAAAGACCTTCTCGTTCAAGTAAAAAAGATAATTGCAAAACACAATCCTAACTTTATAATTTTAGGAAAACCTTCTAAAGGGGTTATTAAAAACTTGTCTAAAGACCTAAAGAAAGATTTGGAAAAAAATTATTCCGGAAAAATTTATCTTCAAAATGAGGACTTCAGTTCTCAACAGGCCCAAAAAAAAATAATTGAAACTGGTAAATCAGCCATTAAGCGTCGATTAATACACCATTCAGCGGCAGCGTCTGTTATACTCCAAGACTTTCTTGATCAATAAGCCTACTTGTATTTATTTCTCTGATACAATGAACCCATCATTAATTATCAGTCAAGTGTTTAAAAACATCATCGCTCCTGTACAAGCATGGCTTCTCTCTCGGGGACAATGTGTCGGTTGTGGTACTGCTCTCAAAAATGGCCGATGGGAAAAATCAAAAGTTAAAGGGCACGATAAAGTGACCTGTAAATGTGGACGTATTTTTATGTATAACCGTAAAAATAAGACCTATCGTCGTGCTCTTTTTGAAGAAGTATAAACTGATAATGTCTCGAAAATTCTCTTTATTATTTTTAAGTTTAGGTATATTATTGATAGGATGGTATTCTTGGGCCTCATCCCCTGTAGATCGAGACTTGTCAAATAAAACAGAAATAGTTATTCAGTCGGGGGAATCGCTAGATCAAATTATAGAAAATTTACACAAAAAAAAACTGGTTCGTTCTCGTACAGCAACTAAAATTAACATCATCTCTAGGGGTTTAAGTAAAAAAATACAAGCTGGTTATTTTTATCTGTCCCCATCTGAGTCATTAAACACAATAACCCAAAAACTTACCAGTTCTAATACAAAACAGATGTGGGTCACTTTTCCTGAAGGATTAAGGCGTGAAGAAATGGCCCGAATCTTACTTGAGAAATTTTCTGAAGAAAATTCTCAACCAAACTTTGACCCTCAAGATTTTATTCGAAGAACGGTTAATCTTGAAGGATACTTATTTCCAGACACTTACGCCTTCGATCCGGATGCCAACACAGAAGAAGTGGTCAATCGACTCAATCAGGAATTTAAAAAAAACATACAGTCTTTAGGAGTTTATTCAAATCAAGAGGAGGTTGTGATATTAGCATCTTTACTTGAAAGAGAGTCTAGAAAGTCAGAAGAAATGCCTTTAATTGCTGGAATAATTTTAAAAAGAATAGAGTCTGGTTGGCCATTACAGATAGATGCTACTGTTCAGTATGCAATTAGCTCAAATAAATGTTCACAATTAAATTGTGATTGGTGGCCATCTTCTTTGACTCCAAACGATTTAAAAATAAATTCTTCTTACAATAGTTATCTCAACCAAGGCTTACCACCAAGTCCAATTTGTAACCCGGGCCACACAAGCCTTGAATCGGCCATTAATCCAAAAGCCTCTGATTATTGGTTTTATCTTCACGGTTTAGATGGGGAAATCCGTTTTGCTAAAACAATAGAAGAACATCAGCAAAACATATGCCTTTATCTTAATAAGAATTGTTGACTTTCTTTTTTTTTTATGTTATTCTCAAAACACAGCTAGTCTGGCTATTAGAGGCCAGGCTTTTTCTGTTTGTCTTTAAATTGTTAAGTTTTTACCAGAACTATTAATGCTAAAAGAAAATCAGCGCGAAAATTGGGGTAACGTTCCTAGCAAATTACCTCAAGTTAGCCTAACGCAAATACAAACTGACTCATATTCAGAATTTCTTAATCAGGGAATCAAAAAATCACTTAAAGAACTTGGTCAGATAAAAGATTTTACAGGTAAATCTTTTCAATTTGAATTTTTAAACCATCGTATTGGAGAACCAAAAATTAATCCAAAAGAAGCACTAAAAAAAGGTGTTAGTTTTGAAGCTCCCGTCTGGACTACAGTCAGACTCACCAATCTAAAAACAAACAAAATACAAGAAGAAGAGGCTTTTTTAGGAGATATCCCCTTAATGACCTCACTGGGTACCTTCATTATTAATGGGGTAGAAAGAGTAGTTATCAATCAGCTCGTTCGTAGTCCAGGAGTTTATTTCACTAAAGAACTTGATCGTAATTCAGGCAGATATTTACACAAAGCAGAAATAAGACCCATCCACGGTTCTTGGATTGAAGTTATTATAAGTCGTAATGACCACTTATCGGTTCGCATAGATCGTCGTCGTAAAATTTCTGCCACTACTTTACTTCGAGCACTAGGTTATTCAAGTGACGAAGAAATGATAAATCTTTTTAAGGAAGTAGATATTGATAAAGAGCACTCCTACATATCCACAACTCTATTAAAAGATACAACCGCCAATACAGAAGAAGCTCTTCTAGATTTTTATGAAAAAATACGCCCCGGTGAGCCAGCTGTGTTAGAAAATGCAAAAAATCTTTTCCGTCAAATGTTTTTTGATTCAAGACGTTACAGTTTGGGTAAAGTTGGTCGTTATAAAATTAATAAAAAAATATCTCTTGACGTCAACGGAGATACAACCACACTAACCCCAGAAGATATTGTTTCTACAATTAAATATCTTATTCAGCTTCAAAACGGAAAAGGTAAAACAGACGATATTGATCATTTGGCAAATCGTAGACTAAGAAGAGTAGGTGAGTTAGTCAATCAAACAGCATTTCGCAGAGGTCTTTTAAGTCTAGAAAGGTCAATACGAGAGAAAATGAGTTTAGCCGATCCAGAACAGTTGCCTAGCGCATCAGGTTTTGTTAACCCCCGACCAGTAGTTGCCGCAGTCGCTGAATTTTTTCGTCGAAATCGTTTAAGTGCAATTTTAGACCAAACAAACCTTTTATCAGAAATAGATACGGTTCGTCGTGTGACAGTCATGGGTCCAGGAGGGGTTACCCGAGAAAGAGCTAGTTTCTCAATGAGAGACATCCATACAAGTCAATATTCAAGAATTTGCCCAATAAGATCTCCTGAAGGACCTAATATTGGTTTGGTTACCTATCTAGCAAACTACACAAAAGTTGATAATTTTGGCTTTCTTTTAGCACCTTATTTTAAAGTTGAAAAAAAGATAAAAGACAACAAAACAATCATTAAGATTAATGACCAAACACCAATCTATCTTTCCGCTGATGATGAAGAAGATTGTTACATAACTCATGCTGAAATTGGCAGAAAAGGAAATCTTATTACAGACAAATGGGTCTCTTGTCGTTATCAGGGAGAGTTTATAGAAGCAGACGTTAACAAAGTTCAATATATAGACATCATTCCTTCTCAGGTTATTGGTACTTCTGCCTCTTTAATTCCTTTTGTTCATCACGATGATGGCGGACGTGCATTAATGGGGTCTCATATGCAAACACAGGCAGTCCCTTTACTTAAAGCTGATTCCCCTGTTGTTGGAACCGGTATGGAGTCTACGGTTGCAGAGTCAATGGGATGGGTTGTTAAGGCTCGAAATGATGGGACGGTAGTTTCTTCAGATGGAAACGAAGTTATTCTTAAAATTTCTGCCGCTGATAGTAAAAAAACCTTGACTGAAGACCATACAAATGACTATGGATACATTTTTCTAAAAAATAATTTAGAAAAATATCAAGTTAGAAAATTTTATCGTACTTCTCAAAACACCTGTTACTCTCAACACTCAGTCGTGTTTCCTGGAGATAAAATTAAAAAAGGGGACATGTTAATAGATGGTCCTTCTTGTGAAAATGGAGAAGTTTCTTTGGGTCAGAATTTACTAATAGGATATGCTTCATTCGAGGGTTTAGGATATGAAGACGCTATCGTTGTATCCAGTCGTTTATTGAAGAAAGATTTCTTATCTTCAGTTCACATAAGTGAATTTACGTCTGAAGTAATGGATACTAAATTGGGTCCAGAAGAATTAACTTCTGACATCCCCGGTGTTTCTGAGACAGATCTTAAACATCTGGACTCCGAAGGAATCATAACTCAAGGATCTGTGGTTAGTCCTGGAGATATTCTTGTTGGTAAAATCGCCCCAAAGGGTGAGACAGAGCTTACAGCAGAAGAAAGACTTTTGCGTGCAATTTTTGGAGAAAAAGCCCGTGAAGTTAGAGACACTTCATTAAGAATGCCTCATGGAGAACATGGTGTTATTGTTAGTGTTCAAATTTTAGATAGAAACAAAGGAGACGAATTAGATGCAGGTGTAATTAGGGAAATTAAAATTCAAGTTGCCCAACTAAGAAAAATTACTGTTGGTGATAAGGTTGCAGGACGTCATGGAAACAAGGGGGTCATTAGTAAAATTGTTCCAGAAGAAAACATGCCATTTTTAGAAGATGGTAGACCTTTAGATATCATAATCTCACCACTTTCAGTTTTGGCTCGTATGAATTTAGGACAACTTCTTGAAGCCCATCTAGGTATTGCCGCTGAAACTTTGGGTAAAAAAATAGCCGTTCCTCCGTTTGAAAAGATTTCAGAAGATAAAATTCAAAAATTACAAAAACAAGCAAACTTACCTATTAGTGGTAAATTTCAACTTTACGATGGTCACACAGGAGAACCTTTTATTGAAAAAACTGCAGTTGGTGTCGCCTACATACTTAAACTTTCCCACATGGTGGAAGATAAGACTCACGCAAGATCAATAGGGCCGTATTCTTTAGTTACTCAGCAACCTCTTGGTGGTAAAGCACAAATGGGAGGTCAAAGATTGGGAGAAATGGAAGTTTGGGCACTAGAAGCACATAAGGCAGCTCATACACTTCAGGAAATGATAACAATAAAGTCTGATGACGTTATTGGTAGGTCTAAAGCTTTTGAAGCCATTGTTAAAGGACAACCAATTCCAGAATCTACAACCCCTGAATCTTTTAAGGTTTTAATCAAAGAACTTAATTCATTAAGTCTCTCCATTTCTCCAGTTGGATCAATAAAGGAAGAGGTTGAGGAAAAAGAAAGTGCTCCTAAGAAAAACTCTCACGTTTCTAGCAACCTTATAAAAGAAAAGGTTTCTCTTGATATAGACAAAAAAGAAAAATCTGAAACAAAAGAAAAAGATAATTAATAATTTTGTTAGACAATTAATGAAAGACAACATCGATTTCTCCGGCCTTAAAATTCAACTTGCTTCTCCTGAAGAGATAAAGGGTTGGTCTCATGGTGAAGTTACAAAACCGGAAACTATTAACTATCGAACTCAAAAACCAGAAAAAGATGGTCTTTTCTGTGAAAGGATTTTTGGCCCCACTAAAGACTGGGAGTGTTATTGTGGTAAGTATAAAGGAGTTAGGTTTAGAGGTATTATTTGTGATAAATGTGGTGTAGAAGTTACTCGTAGCCGTGTTCGTCGCGAAAGAATGGGTCATATTGATTTAGCAGCTCCAGTTACCCATGTTTGGTTTTTTAAAGGTGCTCCTTCAAAACTATCACTACTTTTAAACATTTCTCCAAAAGACTTAACCTCAATAATTTATTTTTCTCGATATCTTGTTCTTTCCGTTGATCCAAAGGCCAAACAAGAAGGAATAGAATCGATCGATTCCAAAAAAGAAGAAAAACTTAAAGAAATTAGAGAAAGTTATGACAAAAAGATAAACGATTTTAAATCTCAGGCAAAAGAAGATATTAAAAAACTTCGTTCAGAAATAAAGGCAAAAGATGAAATAGCCATTAAAGCAGACAAGATCAAGATAGACATAAAGCGCCAAATCGCAAGTTTAAGAGAGCAAATGGTGGCAGAACTAAGCGTCACCGAAGAGATTTTTGAAAAACTTTCTAAATTAATTGAAAAAATTGAAGCAGGAAGTCTTCTTTCTGATTCTGAATATCAAAAACTTCTTGAATATGACATTGACGCATGGCTAACCGTTGGTATGGGCGCTGAAGCCGTCCTTGACGCACTTAGAAGAATTGATTTAAAAGATTTGGCAAAACAACTCAATGAAGAAATTAATTGCAATTCAAAAGCGCGCCGCCTTAAAGCTGTTAAACGACTACAGGTGGTTCAAGGACTTCTTAATTCACAGACCAACCCAGAATGGATGACCCTTAAAATTCTTCCTGTTATTCCTCCAGACTTAAGACCTATGGTTCAGTTATCTGGTGGTCGTTTTGCAGCCTCTGATGTTAACGATCTTTATCGTCGTGTAATCAATCGCAATAATCGTCTTAAACAACTTCTCGAACTTGGAGCACCTGAAATTATTGTTAGAAATGAAAAACGCATGCTTCAAGAAGCAGTAGACTCTCTTCTTGACTCTTCTCAAGCTAAAACAAGTCGTCGTACTCGTGCCGGACGTTCCCTTAAAAGTCTTTCAGATTCTCTCAAAGGTAAACAAGGTCGTTTCCGTCAAAACCTCTTAGGAAAACGTGTTGATTATTCTGGACGTTCTGTTATTGTTGTTGGTCCTGAGCTCAAAATCAATCAGTGTGGTATTCCTAAAGACATGGCTTTAGAAATGTTTAAACCTTTTGTTTTGCATGAAATTATTAAACAAGAACTGGCTCCCAATGTTAAAGCGGCTAAAATTTTAATTGAAAAACGTCAACCTGAGGTTTTTGATATTTTAGAAAAAGTGACCAAAAACCACCCTGTTCTTCTAAATCGCGCACCTACACTTCATAAACTTTCAATTCAAGCATTTTTACCAGTTTTAGTTGAAGGATCTGCTATTCGCCTCCACCCAGTTGTTTGTGCCGGATTTAACGCTGACTTTGACGGTGACCAAATGGCCGTCCATGTTCCTTTGACCAAAAAAGCCAAAAGAGAAGCCAGGAAATACATGTTGCCCCAAAACAATCTTCTAAAACCTGCTGATGGACACGCGGAATCTATTCCTGATAAGAAAGAAATGGCTGTTGGTACTTATTATCTAACTTCAATCGACAGCAACCTTTCTCCATACATTTTCCCTTTTGCTAGTAGTAAAGAAGCTATAAACGCTTATGAAACCGGTAAAATTAAAATGCGCCAACCAGTAATGGTTCGCCTTGGTGAAAAGAAATCTGAACTTACCGATACCACAGTAGGACGTATTATTTTCAATCAAATACTTCCAAAACAATGGGAATTTATGAATGAGGGTCTCACTCGTAAAGAAACAAGAAAACTTTTTGAAAGAGCCATTGATGAGCTTGACCCCAAAGAAGTCGTTGTATTAATCGACGCGGTTAAAAAATTGGCTTTTGAAACAGGTACCATTTCTGGCCTTTCCTTTGCTATCTCAGATAACGAAATGTATTCAGGTAAAAAGGAAGTCATTGGTATTGCCAATCAAAAAGCCAAAGAAATTGAAGATAACTTTAAGTTAGGTTTGATTACTAATGAAGAGAGAAAGAAACTTACCATTCAAATGTGGATGGAGACCGCCGAACAACTAGCTGATAAAACTTGGGAAGCTTATTCCAAGGATAATCCTGTCCGTCTCTTTATTGACACGGGTATGGGACGTATTACTCCCAACACTGTTAAACAACTTTCTGCCATGCGTGGTATTAACGTTGATCCTATGGGTAATTTAGTTGAGTTACCTACTAAGGGTAATTTTCGTGAAGGTCTTTCTATTTTTGAGTACGTAACCGCTATTCGTGGTTCTCGTAAAGGTTTAACTGATACCGCTTTAAGAACTGCTGACGCAGGATATCTTACTCGCCGTTTAGTCGATGTTAGTCACGACGCTATTATTCGTACAGAAGATTGTGGTACAAAAAATTTCTTAGAAATTGAAAATAAAGGTAAGTTCTTCTATCGACGTATAGTTGATCGTTACGTTGCTAAGAAAGTTATTCATCCTAAAACCAAGAAAGTAATTCTTTCTTCTGGAGCAATTATTACTGAAGAAATTGCCGAAAAAATTGTTGCTGCCAAGGTTGAAAAAGTTAACGTAAGATCTCCTCTCACTTGTAGTCTTCGCTTTGGATTATGTTCTAAGTGTTATGGTCACAATTATGCCACCAATAAACTTGCCATAATCGGTGACCCTGTTGGTATAGTTGCTGCTCAGTCAATTGGTGAACCTGGTACGCAACTTACCATGAGAACAAAACACTCTGGTGGTGTTGTTGGAGCTGACGTTACACAAGGTCTTCCTCGTGTTACCGAGCTACTCGAAATTCGTACTCCTAAAGTAATGTCTCCTCTCTCTGAGGTTGCCGGTAAAATCAAAATTTTAGAAACTGACTCTGGTTATCGCATTACTGTTACTCCTGTTGGAAACAAAGAAGAACGTCAAGAATATGTTGTTCCCCTAACCCAAACTTTAAAAGTTTCTGATGGTGACTTGGTTGGAGTAGGTACTGCTTTGTCTTCTGGAGGTTTAGACATAAAACAACTTCTTCTTGTTAAAGGTCTACGTGCTGCACAAACCTATCTAATAAAAGAAGTTCAGTCTATTTACCAATCTCAGGGTATTAACATTCATGATAAACATTTCGAAGTAGTCATTCGTCAAATGAGCGATCGTGTTCGTATCGACACTGGTGGTGACACAATTCTTGTTCCTGGTGAAATCATCTCTCGTGGTAGTTATGAAAAAGCTAACGAAGCCGCCATCGCCCAGGGTGGAGAACCTGCTACTGCTACCAATCTTATACTTGGCACCATTAGAGCTTCTTTGCATACTGACTCATGGATGTCTGCAGCCTCTTTCCAAGATACCACTAAGGTTCTAACCAATGCTGCCATTGAGGGTAAAGTTGATCATTTAATCGGTATGAAGGAAAATGTTATTATTGGTCGTTTAATCCCCACTTCTAAAAAACGAGCTAATATTAACAATCTTTGATAAAATATCTAACTTAGAATGCCTACAATAAATCAACTCGTCAAACGATCTAGAAAAAAGACTCCCAAAAGGGTTAAGGTTGCCGCTATGCGTAAAAGTTTTAACTCTGTTAACCGACGCATGGTTGAAACGGTTAATCCTCAAAAGGCTGGTGTTTGTATTCAGGTAAAGACAATGACTCCTAAAAAGCCAAATTCTGCTTTGCGTAAAATTGCCAGAGTCAGGCTCAGCAACCGTCAAGAAGTCACAGCATATATTATGGGTGAAGGCCATAACTTAGCCGAACACTCTTTAGTTTTAGTAAGAGGTGGTCGTGTAAAAGACTTGCCAGGAGTTAAGTATCACATTGTACGTGGAAAACTTGACTGTGCCGGAGTAGAAAATCGTAAAACTAGCCGTTCTAAATACGGTACTCGTCGCGGCAGTACTGGAGGCACCGCAGCCGCTGCTCCAGAATCGGCTCCAGAATCAGCTCCAGCTACTACTAATAAATCAGCTGAATAATCATGAGAACTAAAAAAGCACCCAAAAGAAACATCCAACCCGATCCAATTTATGATAGCCGTTTGGTTACCAGAATGGTTAATGGTTGTATGTATGATGGTAAAAAAAATCTAGCTAGTAAGCACGTTTATAAGGCCATAAAGATCATTGAAGAAAAAACAAAAAAAGATGGTTTAGAGTATCTCCAACAGGCAATTGAGAACATTAAACCTCAAATGGAGGTTCGCAGTCGTCGTGTTGGTGGTGCTAGTTATCAAGTCCCTTCCAATATTCGACCAGAAAGAAAACAATCATTAGCCATTCGTTGGGTTGTTGCCGCCGCTCGTGCCCGTTCCAACTCTGAATTTCACACTTTTGCTGAGAAATTAGCAGCAGAAATTATGGAAGCCTATCAAAATCAAGGTGCCGCAGCTAAAAAGAAAATAGATACTCACAAGATGGCCGAGGCCAATAAAGCTTTTTCTCATCTTCGCTGGTAAACTTAATTAAGCACTACTTTTGTAGTGGTTATTTTTGTCTGTACTCAATTGAAATAAAAAATAAAAAATAAAAATGGCTGAAAAAAAAATTACTCAAAAAGGATTACCCCTTAATCTAGTTAGAAATATTGGAATTATTGCCCACATTGATGCTGGTAAAACTACCACTACTGAGCGTATTCTTTTCTATACCGGTAAAACTTACAAAATCGGTAACATTGACGAGGGTGATACTCAAATGGACTGGATGGAACAAGAAAAAGAGCGTGGTATTACTATCATGTCTGCCGCTACAACTGCTTTCTGGACTCCCGCTTTTAGTGATCCTCTTTTTCCTCAAGAACACCGTTTCAACATAATTGACACTCCAGGACACGTTGACTTTACTGCCGAAGTAGAGCGTTCTTTGCGTGTTTTAGACGGAGCCGTCTCTGTTCTTGATGCTAGTTCTGGAGTTCAGTCTCAGACTGAAACCGTTTGGCGCCAAGCCGACAAATACAAAGTTCCTCGTATTGCTTTCATCAACAAAATGGACGTTCTTGGTGCTGACTTCTTTGCCACCATTGATGACATTCATGAAAAACTTGGAGCCAAAACCGTGGTTATGGCTATTCCTATCGGGGTGGAGAATACATTTAAAGGTTTGATTACTTTATTGGATAGAAAATCTATTAT
>CAZBRK010000004.1:0-2095 GCA_964494445.1 uncultured Pseudomonadales bacterium | reverse complement strand
GTAGGTACAAAACCTCATTCTGAGGAAAAAATAGAACGAAGTCCTAAAGTCACCGAGCCTACTACAGCTCTAGCATTTAAGGTTCAGACAGATCCCCATGTTGGTAAATTAACTTATGTTCGTGTTTATTCTGGAGTCATCAAGTCCGGTTCTTATATCTATAATTCTACTAAAGAGGAAAAAGAACGTGTGGGTCGTTTACTTTTAATGCATGCCAACACTCGTGAGGAAATTCAAGAAGCTCGCGCTGGAGAAATTGTTGCTATGGTAGGTTTAAAACACACTGGTACTGGTGATACTATTTGTGATATCTCCGATCCTATTGTTCTGGAATCAATAACTTTCCCTGAACCGGTTATCTCTCTTGCTATTGAACCTAAAACCAAGGCTGATCAAGAAAAACTTGGCTTAGCTTTATCTAAACTTTCTGAAGAAGATCCAACCTTTAAAATCAAGACTGATCATGAAACCGGTCAAACCGTTATCTCAGGTATGGGTGAACTTCACCTAGAAATTTTAGTTGATCGTCTTAAGCGTGAATTTAAAGTAGAGGCTAATACCGGTCAACCTCAAGTTGCTTACCGTGAAACCATTACCAAGGAGATTGAAGTTGAAGAAAAATACATTCGTCAAACCGGTGGTCGTGGTCAGTATGGGCACTGTGTTATTATTGCTCGTCCTAGGGAACGCGGTGAAGGTTTTATCTTTAACAACAAGATTGTTGGAGGTACTATTCCTCGAGAATTCATTCCTTCAGTTGAAAAAGGTGTTAAAGAAACTCTTGAAAATGGAGTCATTGCTGGATTCAACGTGGTCGACATAGAAATCGACTTAATTGATGGTAGTTATCACGATGTTGACTCTTCCGACATTGCTTTCAAAATTGCTGGAGCCTTAGCCACTAAATCAGCTGTTAAACAGGCAGGTCCAGTTTTACTCGAGCCCATCATGAAGCTAGAAGTTACCACTCCTGATGATTACATGGGAGACGTTATTGGTGATCTTTCCAGCCGTCGCGGTCAGGTAACAGGCTCAATCCAGCGTGGTAATGTTCGTATTATTACGGCCGAAGTACCTCTTTCTGAGCTTGGTGCTTACACCACAACTTTAAGATCTTTAACCGCTGGTCGTGCCAATCCGTACATGGAACTTAGCCATTATCAGATCTTGCCAAATAACCTTGCAGACAAGCTTTTAAAACCCGATGCTGACAAGGCTAAATAAATTTGGTAAAATACCCACAGTAAATCGTTATTTATTATTTGTCTATTAATTAACTAAAATAAACATAATATGGCTACTTTTAAAAGAACTAAACCACACGTTAATATTGGTACTATTGGTCACGTCGATCATGGTAAAACTACCTTAACCGCCGCTATCACCAAAACATTAGCTGGTAAGGGCTTAGCTGAAGAGATGGCTTTTGATCAAATCGACAACTCTCCTGAAGAGAAAGAGCGTGGTGTTACCATTAACATTTCTCACGTTCCTTACGAAACAGAGAAACGTCATTATGCACATATTGATGCTCCAGGACACCGTGACTACATTAAAAACATGATTACCGGTGCCGCTCAAATGGACGGTGCTATTCTAGTTATCGCCGCCACCGATGGTGTTATGCCTCAGACCAAAGAACACGTTCTTTTGGCTCGTCAAGTAAACGTTCCTCGTTTGATTGTTGCTTTAAACAAGATTGATGCAGTTGATGACGCTGAACTTCTTGACTTAGTCGAGATGGAAATTCATGAATTGCTCGAAAAATACGAGTTCGAGAAAGACACTCCTATCGTTCGCGTCTCCGCCCTTAAAGCTTTGGAAGGTGACAAAGATGCCCAAGAAGGTATTCTTAAACTCATGGAAGCTGTTGATGCTTGGATTCCTACTCCAGATCGTGATCTAGACAAACCTTTCCTCATGCCAGTTGAAGATGTCTTCTCCATTAAAGGTAGAGGCACCGTTGCCACAGGTAAAATTGAGAGAGGTGTTGTTAAGGTTGGTGAAGAAATCGAGATCGTTGGTATTACTGACACTAAGAAAAGTGTTGTTACCGGTGTCGAGATGTTCCACCAAACTTTAGATCAAGGTCAAG
>CAZBRK010000003.1:0-21936 GCA_964494445.1 uncultured Pseudomonadales bacterium | reverse complement strand
CTGGAATGGATGAGAGTTGAAGAAAAAGATAAGTGGGGAGCGGTGGTTTATTTGACAGACAATAAAGATGGGAGAAATTTATTAGAAGCAGTAGGTGATAGTTACAGTCGATTTAACAGCGTGTCGGCATTTTCTGGAACAAGTAGTGTGTTGGGGTGGAGAGTGCACGAATGGTTGTGGAGGGGAGGATATGAAAGAGTGAAAGAAAGAGAGTTGGAGGTGAAAACTGTATTTGAAAAAGGAAAAGAAGAGAAAAGCAGGGAGATTATAAGAAAATATGATGTTGGTTGGATTTATATAGGTAAAGAAGAAAGAGAAAACTATGAAGTTGATGAAGAGAAGTTATTGCAGATGGGTGAGGTGGTGTGGAGAGGAATGGACTCGGTATTGATCAAACTAAATTACTGAACGTTGTTGAGTCGATTTAGGATGTACTGTTTAAAAGCATCCCAGTTGTTGTCGTGAGCGACAAGAACCCATTGATTTTGATAGAGGTAGCTAGGAGGAACATCTAGGAAAGTGATGCCATTTTCGTCTGGTTCATAAGAAAGACTAATACTGTTAAGGGAATGAGAACGAGACTTGAGAGCTAGACGGGCCAAGGAAGGATAGAGATCTGAGGTTACATCGGTTACGGTGTGGGTTTGGATAATTTGTAGAAGACCATCTCGATTTTGTCGGTCACGAAGGAAGTCAAGAGTAAGTATCTTTTGTTGAATGGCTTTAATGATCAGTTGTTGACGTTGATTGCGGGCAATGTCGGTACCTTCATCACCTTCAGCATGACGGGAACGAATGTAGTTAAGAGCAGTTTCTCCGTCCATTGTCTGAAGACCTTTTTTAAACTCTATGGTTTGATAGCGTTCAGAGGTGGGGTAAACGTTTTCTTTACCTGGGATAGGAAATTGGTCATCAATAAAGGAGTTGGGTACATTTATTTCAACACCTTCTAAAAGATCTATCATGTCTGTAAAGGCTTGAAAATCAACGACGAGGTTATAGTGAATTGGTAAACCGGTTGTTTCTAAAATAGCAGCGTTGCTTAATTGAAATCCTATCTGAGGTTCACGTTCCTGACCATAGTGGTAAACGGCATTTATTTTAGTCTTGAGAGAGTTAACCCAGAGATCACGAGGAATGGAAAGGAGGGTGAGTTGCTGTTGTTGGTGGGAGTAAGAAGCAAGAATGATGGTGTCGGTTAAGTCAGGAACTTCAGAAGGATTTTCTCCACGAATTCCCAATAAAAGAAAGTTGGTACGACCACCAGTGGAGTCTAAGATTTTTTCTGGAGAAGAAAAGAAAGTAAGAGTATTTTGAGGAAGTAGCTGATGACTAACCAGGATATTTCTGATTTTTAAGAAAGAGAAAACAAGAAAAAGTGAAAGGAAAACCAAAAAAATTGCTAGTAAGTGAGTTCTTATCCAGGAGAGAACTCTGGTCAAAATTCGATTGAAGCGAAGCCTTTTAAGTTTCATTGTTTAAGAAAGAGAGTTGATTATATTACTAAAATCGGTGGGGGTAAGACTGTCTGTACCAACAAGAATTCCTTGGATGTGAGATTGGGAGACAAAAGTGGAAGCGTTTTGAGCAGTAACAGAACCACCATAAAGAACCTTAACTTGAGGAGAGGTGAGAAAAGAAAGTTTGGTAGCAAACTGGTTAGCAGTATGTGGGGTAACTGGTTGACCAGAACCAATGGCTGCTTGAGGTTCGTAAGCAAAGAGGCATCTTTCAGGATCAATGTCTTGTTTGATTAGAGCCTTAATTTGCTCTTCCAGATATGGGGTGTCGAGACAGATGATGGGGACAATCCCCTGGTCTAGTAATTGAAAGGTTTTTTGAGCAACAAGAGAACTTGTTTCTTCAAACTGTTGACGTCTTTCTGAGTGGCCAACAATACAGTGAGTAATTAATTCGGAAAGCATTCTGGCGGTAACTTCACCTGTGTGTTTACCAGCCGTAAAAGGGCTGACGTTCTGAGCACCCGTGAGAAGGGGAAGTTTTTTTTCTGTAAGTTGACGATTAAATTCGGGCAAGTCGGTGAAGGGTAGACAAATGATTGTTTTGAGTTGAGGAGAGAATGTAGGATTGAGCTTATGAAGTCTCTCTAACCAAAGAATGGATTGGGTGATGGTATGGTGGCTTTTCCAGTTGGCAACTAAGTAAGTCATGTTTGTAAGTATATGATTATTATAGATGGATTAGAAGAAAAGAGTAAAAGATGAGCTTTCATCAATAAAGTGAGTGTAGTATAAACAATGTCTGTGAGTAAGTGGAAAAAAGAACTAAATAATAAACAGCTAGAAGCAGTAACACACTGGGGAAGTCCTCTATTGGTTTTGGCTGGAGCAGGTTCTGGTAAGACTAGGGTGTTAACTTATCGAGCAGTGTGGTTGATTGAAGAGAAGGGTGTGGCAGCTAAAGAGATTGTTTTGTTAACATTTACTAACAAGGCAGCACAGGAGATGAGAGAACGGGTGGAGAAGTTGGTGATGGAAAGTAAAAAAGAGAATATGGCTTTAGGTTTTGCGGGGACATTTCATACTTTTTGTGCCAAGATGTTAAGACAGTATGGAAGAGCTTTGGATATAGAGCCAGGTTTTGTAATTTATGACACTAAAGATCAGGAAGATGTAATAAAGGACTTAGGAAAGAAAATGGATATTCCAACAAAAAACGGTCAAGGGAGAAAGGTGTTGGCGTTTATTGGAAAAATGAAAAATGAGTTGTACACGCCTGAAGGAGTAAGTAGTTGGATAAAGGGTGATTATCAAAAAAAACTGGTTGATGTGTGGCAGGAGTATGAAAATGTGCTTAAAAAAAGCAAGGCGTTAGATTTTGATGATTTGTTGGTTAATGGGGTGAGGTTGTTAAAAAAAGATGATGTAAGAAAAAGAATTCACCAGGAGTACGGCTGGGTACTGGTAGATGAGTATCAGGATACTAATAAGGCGCAGTTTGAGCTAAGTAAGTTGTTAATACCCAAGGAAGAACAGTTAACGGTGGTGGGTGATGCTGCACAAGCAATTTATTCTTTTAGGGGGGCTGATTTTAGAAATCTAGAACTATTGAAAAATCATTTTAAAAAATTAAGTGTGGTGGAGTTGGCTCAAAACTACCGTAGCACACAAAAGATTTTGGATGCGGCTTATGAGATGTTGAGTAATAACACCAACCATCCTGTCTTTAGGTTAGAGTCGGTAGGAAATGAAGGGGAAAGACTGGAAGTAATAGAAAGCAATGATGAAAGAGAAGAAGCTAGAGAGGTGGTTGACCGATGTCGTCGGGCAAGAATAGAAGAAAAGACGGTGGCTATTTTGTACAGAACAAATGCCCAGTCAAGGAGTTTTGAAGAAGAGTTGATTAAAAGAGGTTTGGAGTATCAACTGATAGGTGGAGTACGATTTTATAATCGGGCAGAGATTAAAGATTTGACGGCTTATTTAAGAGTGATTTATAACAAGGAAGACAGTGTGAGCCAAAGGAGAGTAGAAAAGATTGGTAAAAGAAGGGCAGCTAAGTTTTTACAGTGGTGCGGAGAACAAAAAGAAATTAAAAAGAAAGATCCGGTGGAGTTGATTGAGGGTGTACTGAAGTCTGCAGACTATCTAAGTAAGTTTAAGGAAGAAGATGAGAAAGATAGAGGGAGACTGGAAAATATTGAAGAGTTCTTGGCGGTAGCAGGTGAACATAAAACCCTGGCGGGGTTTTTAGAGAGTGTTGCCCTGATACAGGCAGATGAGCTAGCAGAGAGAAAGAATAAGGAAAAAACGGGAATCCATTTAATGACGGTTCACTCAGCTAAGGGTTTAGAGTTTGACGAGGTGTGGATAGTGGGAATGGAAGAAGGACTATTCCCCCATTCAAGAAGTTTGGGTGAGAAATCGGAGATGGAGGAAGAGAGAAGATTGTTATATGTGGCAATAACTAGAGCTAGAGAAAAGGCCGGACTGAGCTATACAAGAAACAGATTAATGTATGGGGGAAGGTCTAGTCAGGTGGCTTCTAGATTTTTAAGTGAGATACCTGAGGTGTTAGTGAGAAAAACAGTTAAGGGAAGAAAAAATATCAACCAAAGAGGTTCTGTAAAGGGATGGAGTAAAGGAGAAAAAGGAGATTGGGAAGGAGAAGCTAAGTTGGCTAAAAAATGGGAAGATGATTGGGGTGAGGGAAAAAGAAAAATTGTTCAAGATTGGGAGGTAGAAGTTGAGACAAAAGATGACTTCGATGAAATTGATAATTGGTAGAGGATATAATGAGAATATGATCAGAGAGATAACAGTAAAGGAAAAGAAAAAAATGAATGAGGTGGCACGCCACCCCTTACAAAGTTATGAGTGGGGTGAGTTTAGAAATTCGGATAGGGTTGAGGTATTGCGATTGGGGAAGTATCGAGGAAGTAATTTACAAGAGGTTTATCAGATTAGTTTGCACCAGATACCAAAAATGCCCTGGAAGATTGGGTACTGTCCTAAGTCGAGTATTCCCGGTAAAGAAGTGTTGAAAAAAATAATGGAGATTGCAAAGAAAAAAGGAGTGATCATGATCAAGTTTGAACCAAATGTAAAAGGAGAGGCTGGAAAAGAGAAGCTGGAAAAATGGAAAAAGGAATACCCCATTATTAAAGGTGAACCATTGTTTACTAAGTACACATTCTGGTTGAATCTAAAAAAGGACGAAGAAGAGTTAATGGCGGGAATGAAGTCAAAGACGAGATACAACGTGAGGTTGGCAGAAAAAAGAGGAGTAAGAGTGGTGGAAGATAGTAGTAAAAAAGGTTTTGAAGATTACTGGAAATTAATGGAGGCGACTACTAAAAGACAGGAGTTTTATGCTCATGATAAAAATTATCATGAAAAAATGTGGGAGAAAATGAGTAGTTCTGGACAAGCTCATTTATTTAAAGCTGTTTTTAAAGGTGAGGTGTTAACAGCGTGGATACTGTTAAAACTAAACAAGACTCTTTACTATCCTTATGGTGCTTCAAGTCGAGAACATAGAGAGTTAATGGCTAATAATTTAATGATGTGGGAAGTAATCAAGTTTGGGAAAAGAGAAGGTTGTGACTTGTTTGATATGTGGGGTTCATTAGGTCCTGATCCAGACAAGAATGATCCTTGGTATGGTTTTCATAGATTTAAAGAAGGTTATGGAGCCGAGTTGGTAGAGTTTGTGGGAAGTTGGGACTTAGTAATTAACCCTGCACTTTACTGGATTTATAGGAGCGGAAATAAAATGAGGTGGATGGTGTTGAGGTTGAAAAAAAAGTTTTCCTAAATTTGAAAGAGATTATTTGGAGGATGGTTTGTTCTGGGGAATATCATTAGGCCAACAGTGTTCTTTAAATTCACAGCGCTGACAGTGTGAGTAGTCTTGGGTACGAGGAAAACGGAGCTTTCTTATCTGAGACATATTGTCTTTGATAGTTTTTTTTAGTTTGGTTACTTCTTGGAGAGTGATCTTAAATGAAGTGCGGCCGGATTTTTGTTTTTTGTAAGGGGCTTCGACAAAATCTAGTTCAACTGAGTTGATTGAGTGAGAGAATCTCTTGTCTAGTTGAGAGAGGAGTTGATAAAAAACTAGTTGACGTTTAAGAGAACCGGTTGAGTCTTTGGTGGTGCCAGCGATTTGACCTTTTGTTTTAGGAGCACCAGTTTTGTAGTCAATGATGTTAACTGAGTTCGTAGATGAAGGTTTATCAATTCGATCAACCTTACCAATAAGGGGAATGTCGTCGAGATAGCACTTGGAGTAAGCAGAGTAACCAAAATGGTTTTCGACCTTAAGAGCTGGTTTAAAATCGTCGTGGTGAAAATCATAGTAAGCGCTAAGAACCTCTTGACCATGTTTAAGACGAGAGTTGTATTCTTCTGGGGCAAGAATTTCTTTTTCTAAGGCTTTTTCAAACTGGGTGAGGAAATATTTTTTAGAAGGAAGTTTGTCTGTTTGTTGATACTGACGATGAAAGTCTTCTAAGGCCTGGTGAACAGCAGTACCAAAAGCGAGATATGCATCTTTGGTACGGGGAATACGGTAAAGATTATTAAGTTTAAATTTGTAAGGGCAGTCAAGATAGGTGTTGAGGGCGGTGACAGAAAGTTTAAAATTTTGAATAATGGTGAGGAGATATTTCTTTTCGGAAGATGGAAGAGTTAGGTTACTACTAGGAGAAAAGAATTCTTTAAGAAGGGTTTTGTTTTTATTTTCAAAGGTGGTTGTTTTTAATTGGCGAACAGAAAGAGAAGGTAAGTCGGAAATGAAGAGAGATGGTAGGGCTGGGCGAGTACCGGTACTGGTTTGATATTGTGAAGCAGAGACAATAGTTAAGTGTTGTTTTGAACGAGTGAGAGAAACATAGAAAAGACGTCTCTCTTCTTGATTGGGATCTTCTGAAGAAGAAAATTCTAAAATCTCAGAAGGAAGTTTTAAAAGCTGATAAGAGCGAGAGTTGCCCCATTTTTTATCTACACAGCGATAGATGTAAACATGAGACCATTCAAGACCTTTGGCTTTATGAGCAGTGGTTAAAGTAACGGTGTCAGAGTTTAGATCAAGAGGTTGAAGAGGAACCTTAACTGATTGCTGTTGAAGAGTATGAAGATTGTCAAGAAAAATGGTGAGGTTGAGAGAGGGATAAGCATAAGACATGGCTTTGGCTTGATCAAAGAAAGTATTAAGAATGTTGAGCTGATGAATAGAGTCTGGTTGTTGTAAAACATGATTAAGAAATCCAGATTCTTGAAATAGTGTTTGGAGGAAATCGAGAAGAGTCTTGTTGGCAGATTGTTTTTGCCATCGAGACAGTTGGAGAAAGAATTTATTTATTTGAGAGAATTTTTTAGATTGGGGAGAAAGAGCAAAAGTAGCTAAGTGCTGATGAGAATCAGAAGCTTGTTTGGCAAACTTAAGAACTTGAAAGGCGTCTATATGAAAAAAATCTAGATTAAGAAGAGTGAAAAGCTCGTTGTCGGTGTGTTGATGAGGAGTCTGGTGAATAACGGTAAGGAGAAGGATTAATTGCCTGACTAGAGGAGTCTCAAGGACATCACCGCCCCCTTGAATGATAAAGGGGATATCTGCTTTTTTGAGAGACTGAGAGAGGTCGATAAGATCTTGGTTGTAACGAGCAATAACGGCAATATCTTTAGGAGAAACACCAGCGTTGATTTTTTTCTTGATGTCTTGAGAAATAAAGGAGTCTTCAAAAATAGAGTGGGTAAATTCAGCCAAATGGATTGATTGTTTTTTAAGTTTTGTTTGGGCGGTCAAACGAGTGGAAGGAATTAGAGAGTCTTTGATAGGGGAAGAGGTGATGAGTTGATGGGCCGAGTCAAGAAGGTTTTGGGTAGAACGATAGTTAAGCTCTAAGTTGACAAGAGTAGATTGAGGAAAGTGGTCAATAAATTGTTTGGTGTTTTCTAAAGAAGCACCTTGAAAACGAAAGATCGACTGATGAGGGTCCCCGACTACAAAAAGGTTGGCTTTGTCTTTCCAGTAAGAGGCCAGTTTAAAAATGAGTTGATTCTGAGAGGAGTTGGTGTCTTGATATTCGTCAATGAGAATGTAGTTAATTTTTTCTTGATAAGAAAGAAGAAGGTCTGGATCAGTAGTAAATTTGTCTGTGACAAAGTTAATCATGTCTTCAAAGTCAAAACGGCCCCTTTTTTGAAGATGGCGTTGATAGAGGCGGTAGACTTTAAGCAGATCTAGATTTTTATCAAGATCTCTTTTTTTAGACTTGAGTTGGGTTTTGCTCAGATCTGAAGAGTCAATAACTTGTTGTTCTTGTTTGAGTGTTTGTTTAAATTTTAAAGGAGTGATCCCCTCTCTTTTGAGGTTTTGAATAGATGAGAGAATGGCTTTGAGATAGAGAAATGGAGCATTAAGAGGTTTGATTAACTCAAAGTCATTTTTAGTGATGATTTCTTGAATGATCTGGACTCTTTCTAGGTCAGATAATTGCTGAGTACTTTCATTGATGATGAAACGGTCAGGATTTTCCATAATGACAGATTGGCAAAAAGAATGAAAAGTAGATATCTGAACGAAGTAGCCTGCTTGACCAATTAGTTCGATGAGGCGACGACGCATTTCCTGAGTGGCGGCTTCGGTAAAGGTGAGGGCGAGAATGGAGTCGGGCGGAATGTCGTGTTTTCTAAGAATGTTGGCAATACGTAGAGTAAGAACTTGGGTCTTACCGGTACCAGGACCGGCGATAACCATGAGAGGTCCTTCGGTTGTGTCAACGGCTAATTTTTGGTTAGGGTTGAGCTGGGAGTATTTTTTATTAAAAGAGTGAGAGCTCATGATTATTCTTTTTCCTCTTTGCCGTCATCAAGAGTTCTGGTGGAAGCCAGTTTTTGACCAAGAATGGTGAAGTTTTGGCGAGTATTTCCCATTTGAGTGTAAGCGTTGGTGAGGTGCTTATTGAGAACATTAAGATTGTCTTCAAGTTTTTCATAATCCCTTTGTACACCACGGAGAAGAGAAAAAACCTGTTTAGATTTGGTGGCAATTTTTTTACCCTCAAAGGAAAGGAGGATGGTTTGAAGGTGAGCATAGAGAGTAGTGGGGGAAACTGGATAGACCCTTTGGCGACTAGCATAATCAAGAATTTCTGGCTGATTAACGATTTCATAGTAAACCGACTCTGAAGGAACATACATTAAGGCAAAGTCGAGAGTGTCTTCTTCAGGAAGAATGTATTTACTGGAGATATCGCGGACATGTTTGCGAACATCACGAATAAGGGCAGATTTAAATGGTTGACGCTCTTTGTCTGTTTTAGCCTTAACCATTTTCTGAAAGTTTTCCATGGGAAATTTAGAGTCAATGGGAAGGATACCGGCGTCGGTTTTGATGATGGCGTCGACGATGCTACCTGTTTTGAAGGAGTACTGTAGTTTGAATGAGTTTTTAGGAAACATTTGAGAAATGAGATCTTTAAGAACTCTCTCCCCTATATTACCTCTGAGTTTGGGACTTTGAAGAAATTGTTGCAGGTCTTGCATGGAACGACCAATTTCAGAAAAAGAACCGGCTTCTTTTTTTAACTCACCCATAATCTCGGTTGTCTTATCAAGACGATGATAGAGTTCTCGATAACTACGCTGAAGAGTAGTGTTAATGTTGCGATTAGACAAATCAAGACTGCCCTGAACACTCTTGAGCCACTCGGTTAAAACCGGATCTTGTTTGGGTTGAGATATTTTTCTGTTGAGAGAAAAGTAAATTACCGCTAAACTAGCTATTAGAATGGCAAGAATTAAAAAAGTGTCTGGAGACATGCTTACATTCTACAACCTTGAAGCAATTTATAAAGATGAAAATTAAATTAAAGAGAAAAAGTAATTTTAGAAAAACGGAAAAACCTCGAAAGAGGGTAATCCAAAAGCATTATGGAAGATTAATTGGGGCAACTCTTTTTAGTTGGATTTTAATTGGTTTAATGATTTTTAAAGTGGACCCGGAAAATATTAAAAATTTAATTATTCCTAACAGCTACTTGTTGTTTATGTTGTTACTGTTGGCTGGGTTTTTCTTTTTATTGAGTATTATTTTGATGTCAAGTAAAAGGTCTTTGTGGTGGTCAGTGTTAATAGTAACTTTTATATATCTGAGGGTAATGGGTATTGGAGGATTAATAAACGGTTTGTTGTTACTATCAATGGGTTTAACTTTTGATATTTATCGTAAATTAAAAAGTTGATTTTCCCCTATCTGGCTGTATACTTTGATTAAAGAAACTGAGTTTGTTAAAACAAAAGGGCAGTTAAAATACTAATTGATATATTAAAGATGCAGTTGTCAAAAAAGAAGTTAAATAAAAATTTAGAGAATCAGTTGAAAAAGATGTGGTATGGTTTGTTGGCGGAAATGAATTCTCCAAAAGAAATAGAAGAGTTGTTAGCTGACCTGTTAACAGAAGCAGAAAAAGTGGCAATTTATAAACGTTTAGGAATTGGGTTGTATTTAGATAAAGGAAGAAGTTATGAAAACATTAAAAACCACATTAAGGTTAGTTCGGCGACGATTGCATCAGTGGCGGAAAATGTGGGCAAACCTGGTTTCCAGGAAGCGATCAGAAGAATAAAAGCTGACGAGTGGGCTGAGGAATGGAGTAATAAGATTAGTCAGAAAATCAAAAAATTTTTGCCTGTATAGTTGAGTAGAGATGTTTTTAATTTAAGTGATAAATATGTTGGTAGATAGTCATTGCCATTTAACGGATGAAAGATTGGAAAAGAAACTGGAAGATGTTTTTAAGGGGATGGAAGTTGAGGGAGTAAAAAGGGCAATGGTAGCAAGTGGAAGTGTGGAAGATAGTAAAGCAGTTGTCGATTTGGTGAAAAGATTTAGTGAAATAGACGGAGTAGTGGGGATACATCCTGAGATGGTGAGTAAAAGTTCCTTTGATGTGAAGGTGGAGATAAAAAAACTGGAAGAGTTGGTTAAAAAAGAACAGAAGTTTATTAAAGGAATCGGAGAGATTGGATTAGATTTTTATTATGATAAAGAGAAAAAGAGTAAGGAGGTACAGATAAGATTGTTTGAAGAACAGTTGGGATTGGCAAAAAGAAAAAACTTACCGGTAGTAATACACATGAGAGATGCAGAAGAGGAAATGAGAATGGTGTTGAAAAATTTTGATGGATTAAGAGGAATGTTTCATTGTTGGAGTGGAGATAAAAACATGCTGAAGTTTGTTTTGGACCGTGGTTTTTATGTAAGCGTGGCAGGAAATGTAACTTTTAAAAATGCTGATAAATTGAGAGATTTGGTGAAATTGATACCGAAAGAGAGTCTTTTATTGGAAACAGATTCTCCTTATTTGAGCCCAGAACCGGCTAGAGGAGGGTTAAATGAGCCTAAAAATGTTAAAATATTGGCTAAGTTTGTAGCGGGATTGAGAATAGTGGAAACCCCGGATTTAATCGAACAAACAGGAAAAAATTATTTATGTTTATTTGGTTAAGAAAATTTATTCAAAAACACCCTCATTTCAGCCAAAGAGTGCTGGAAATTTTGCCTGGTTTTTTTAGTTGGAGTTTAATCTTGTTCCCCTTGTGGGGATCTTTTTTATGGCCAATTGGAGTAGCTTATTTTATTATCGCTTTTGATATCTATTGGTTATATAAATCTGTAAGTTTGGCCAGCTTGGCTCTTTTGTCTCATTATCGAATTAAGGCGGCTGAAAAATATGATTGGATGGGAGATGTAAAAGGTTTTGCTGACTGGAAAGATGTTTATCATGTGATCGTAATCCCCACTTATAAAGAGCCGGGGACTACAATCGCCAGAACCTTGGAGGCGTTAAAGAAACAAACCTTGGGAGGAAAACAGATTATTCCGGTAGTAGCTTTTGAGGAAAGAGCCGGAGAAGAAGTAAATAAGCCAAGAGCAGAGATGTTGAGGAAAAAGTTTGAAAAGTCTTTTGAAAAATTAATTTTTTCTTATCACCCAGGAGGTATTACAGGTGAAGTGGTGGGTAAGTCTTCTAATGCGGCTTGGGCGGCAAAGACTTTTTTGAAAGAAAAGAAAAAACATCCTAAATGGGAGATGAAAAAGATGACGATCACTTCTCTTGATTGTGATGTGTTGTTACACCCAAACCACATGGCAGCATTGACTTATAAATTTATGGATCATCCTCAAAAATATCGTCGTGTTTGGCAGGGAGCAATCATGTTCTACAACAATATTGAAAGAATTCCTATGTTAATGAGGGTGTTTAACAGAGTTTCTAGTGTGATTAATATGGGTATGTTGATGCGTCCAGACAGATTGATTAACTTCTCCACTTATACTTTAAGTTTGCAGTTAATGGATGAGGTGGGTTATTGGGATACTGACGTTATTCCTGAAGATTACAGAATCTTCTTTAAGACCTATTTTGGGACTGGAGGAGAGGTGGAGGTGGAACCCATCTTCTTGCCAGTTCATGCTGATGCGGCTGAGTCGGTAGGTTTTTGGAATACTTTTGTAAATACTTATGAACAGGTAAAAAGATGGGCTTGGGGAGCAAGTGACGATTCTTATATTATCAAGAAGTACATCATGGATAAGAAGGCGCCTTTCTGGGACAAAACCATTAGGGTTTTAAAGGTAATTGAGGATCATTTCTTGTGGCCAGTGAACTGGTTTGTGATTACAGTAGGAGCCAACTTACCCCCTCTTTTGAATGATGTCTTCTCTAGGACTGTTATTGGTAAAACATTGCCCCAGGTGGCTTCAACTATTTTGACCTTAAGTCTTTTGGGTGTGATAGCTATTGTCTTGGTTGATATGAAAGCAAGGCCAAAAGTTGAAGACTTACCTTGGTGGAGAAAAGTGATGGCTCCGTTTGAGTTTGTAACTTTGCCGATTGTAGGATTCTTGTTTAGTGCTTTGCCTGGTTTAGATGCTCATACAAGACTAATGTTGGGTAAGTATATGGAGTACAGAGTGACGGAGAAGGTTTAAGAAAAGAAGGGGCAGAATGTTTGGTATGATTGATTTATGAACTTGTTGACTGAAAGTTTGTGGGGGGATGAAGCTTTTTCTGCACTAGCAATACAGAAGCCTTTTTGGGAAATGATCGGAGTGGTGATGAGGGATACGGCCCCACCTCTTTTTTATATCTTGGGGCAAATGTGGGGAAAAATCTTTGGTTTTTCTGAGATATCATTGCGAAGCCTGTCTTGTCTTTTAATCATAGGGGTAGGATTCTTTTCTGGAAAGATTATTTATGAGATTGGGAAAAATAAGTTAATGGCAGTAATTGGAGGTTTGGCGGTATTTTTAAGTCCTTTTTTGTTTGGTTTTGCTTTTGAGTGGCGAATGTATGCCCTACTAGCTTTTTTGGTCACCGGATCAACATACTTCTTTGTCTCGCGTAAATGGAAAGGTTTTGTGATTTTTTCGGCACTTTCTTTGTATGCACATCATTTTGCTTTATTTACCTTGGCTGGACAAGGTATTTGTTTTCTGCTGTTTGAGTTTGATTGGAAGAAGTTTAAAAAATCAATAAAGAGTTTATGGCCTTTTGGGTTGATTGGTTTGTTATACCTTCCTTGGATATACCCAATGTATTTACAGACCACTAGGATTCAAGACAGTGGTTTTTGGTTAGAAGCACCAAAAATTAAAGAGGTTTTGAATTTGATGTTCCGATTTCTAACTGGTGGAGTGGAAGAAAATCAAAGGATGATGATAATGGTGGTTGTGTTGGTTTTAATGATAGGGAAAAATTGGAAAAAGGTTGGCAAGCGATGGTTGGAGCTGTTGATTATCTTTTTATCACCAGTTGTTTTGAGTTCCTTGGTTTCGTATGTGATTACACCTGTCTTTTATGATCGATATTTATTGTCCGTGGTGGCAGGAACAACAACCTTGATATTTTTGGGCACTAGAAAATACTTTGGGATAATGGCAGTTTTGTTGATGCTATTTTATGGATTGTTTAGTTTTGAGTTGTTTAATAATCCGAGTAAAAGACCTTTTAGAGAGTTGGCTAGTTATGTAAAAGAAGAGGTGAAAGAGGAAGATTATTTAATTAATTACAATGGCTCGGCGCATCATTTATGGGAAAGCAAGTATTATGGAGTTTTTGGCCCAATTTATACTCCAGATGGACCCTTGCCTTTGTATGTAGGTACAGCCCAGATGACTGAAGACGACACGGTTGATGTTTTGCCAGAAGTTAAGGGTAGGATAGGGGTGATTAGTAGTGTGGGGGTTGAAGAGATTGAGTTGGGTGAATATTATCTGCTAGATAGTAAGAATTTTGAAGGGTTATCAATTAGTTGGTGGAGGAAATAGAAGGATGACTGTGTGGAATAAAATTAAGGCTTTTATCGAAAAAAATGAGGTGTTAATTTTGCTAGTGTTGATGGTTGTTGTGTTAAGAATCCCCTCTTTGTTTGAACCAAACAGGTATGCTGATGAAGATATTTATTTAACTTTGGGACAAGGTTTGAAGAAAGGGTTGGTGTTTTATAGAGATATTCATGATAATAAGCCCCCGCTGTTGTATGTAATGGCAGCAGTAGCCGGTAACGTTAAGGTTTTTCGTTTTATTTTAATGATATGGAATGCTTTGAATGTAGTATTAATCTGGAAACTGGCAGAAAAATTAATTAAAAAACGCTGGGGAATTATTTTAAGTGTTTTTGTGTTTTCAGTTTTGTCTAGTATCCCCTTAATTGAAGGCAACATTGCTAATGGAGAAATATTTATGATCATGCCGGTAACGGCGGCTGTTTTGTTGTTGGTTGATACGTTAGAAAAAGAAAAGAAACGTAAAAAGAAAGTTAAGGTTGATAATACTTGGTGGAAGTATTTACTGGTAGGAGTACTGATGGCCTTAGGGTTCCTCTTTAAGGTGCCAGTAATGTTTGAGTTGTTTACGATACTTGTGTGGTTGGTTGCTTATAAAACAAAGAATTTAAAGAATTTTGTTCAGGAGATTTTTAGAAAAAGAACGTGGTTAATTGTGGGAGGGTTTTTGGGACCGATTTTGTTAACAATAATTTATTATGTCTCTAAGGGTGCGGGAGAGTCGTATCTTAGGTCTGCACTGGGGCAAAACATTGGTTATTTATCTTCCTGGGAAGGTTCTCAGCCGTTTTATATGTCGGGGTTGTTTGCCAGAGGGATGATAATGATGTTGGGAATATTGGTTGTTTGGTTGTTAAGAAAGAAACTTAGGGCTGAGGTAGGGTTGGTGTTTTTGTGGTTTATTGGAGCATTGTTTGGATCACAGTTGTCTGGAAGACCTTATCCTCATTATTTTATTGAGATACTGCCCCCGGCAGTTTTACTAATAGGGATGATGGTGAAAAAGAAGGAGTGGTTGGAAAAAATAGTTGGAATAGGACTTTTGGGACTAGTGGTTTTATCAGTAATAGGATATCGATTCTGGTATTACAAGAGTTTGCCTTATTACAAAAATTTTGCTTCTTATATTTTAGGGAATAAGGATAGGAATGAGTTTTATGAGTTCTGGGGGAAGGGAGTAACTAGAAACTATGAAGTGGCTAATTATATCCAAGACATTACTGAGGAAAATGAAAGAATTTTTGTTTGGGGAACTGAACCGGCTATTTATGTTTTGAGTGACAGGTTGCCGGTGGGAAAATATACAGTGGCTTATCATATTAGCGATTTTGGAGCCAAGGATAAAACAATGGAGCTATTAGAAAAAGAAATGCCACGAGTGATAGTTAATATGGTGGGTGAAAAAATCCGTTTTGATGAATTCCATGCATGGAGAGATAGTTATTACGGCCTGGCAAAGATAGTTGGTGATGCGGAGGTGTACATAAAGATTGATGGGGAAGAGATGAAGAGAGAAAAGTAGAAGCTGAGGCCTGAGGTAGGATATACTAGAAACACAAATGGCAGAAGAAAAAAAGGTGAGTAAAAATGACGAGTTGATGAAATGGATTGGAAGTTATTTTCTGGTGGTATTGGGAGGGTTGAGCTTGGCTATTTGGTGGAAGAAGTTGCCACCTGAATTGCCCTGGTTGTATTCTTTACCCTGGGGAGAGCAACAGTTGATTAAAAAAGAGTTAATGATAGGGGGAATGGCGGGTTTGGGAGTGGCGGTGCTGTTTAGTAGTTTGGTGGCACAGTGGATAGGAAAAACAGATAAAGGAGCTAGTAAGATTGTCAGGAGGGTAAGTACTATCTTGGTGGTGTTGTTTTTATTGAGTTGGTATAGAGTTTTAAGATTGATGTTGGTGTTATGAAAGAACAATTAAGTCAAATTACAATCATCCCCTTTTTGTCTGGATTAGTATTGAGTCTGGTAGTCATTCCTTTGAGTATTTGGTTTTTTAAAAAGATGAAGTGGGTGGTTGACCCTAAGAAAAGTAAACATCCTGCTCATGTACATAAAAAACCAGTTCCTAAAGGTGGAGGTTTGGCGGTTTTTGTGGCGGTAACAGTGACAACAATGGCTTTGTTGCCAATGGACAAGCATTTGTTTTTTATTTTGTTAGCAATGCTGGTGAGTTTGGTGATAGGTTTGTGGGATGATGTTAAAAATGTTAACCCTTATGTTAGGTTAGGTTTTAATTTTCTGGCGGCAGGGTTGATTGTTGGTTCTGGAATTGGAATTGCTTATATTAGTAATCCTTGGGGAGGAATAATTGACTTGAGTTGGCCAAGAATAAGTTTTTCTTTGTTGGGGAAAGTTAGGGAGATTTGGGTCTTTCCCGACTTGTTTGCTCTGATCTGGATACCTTTATTGATGAATGCGATTAACTGGTCTTCAGGGGTTGATGGTGAAGTAAGTGGAGTGGTGGCTATAGCAGCGGCGGTAGTGGGATTTATATCCTTGAGCTATAGTGCCGATATTACTCAGTGGCCAGTGGCTGTAATGGCTTTTTCTTTGGCTGGTGCGTTTACGGCTTTGGCTTGGTTTAGTTTTTATCCGCAAAAGATTATGCCGGGTTACTCGGCTACTAGTTTGGCGGGGTTGTTGTTGGGAGTGTTGTCAATTTTGTCGACGGCAAAGGTTGGAACCCTAATTATGGTGTTGGGAATACCTTTAATTGATTTTGTTTATGTGACAGTAGTGAGGTTGTTAAAGAAAAAATCACCAGTGGGGGGAGATAGAAGCCATCTACACCATCGCTTGATGGATAAAGGGTGGGGTAAGAGGAGGGTGACTTTGTTTTACTGGTTGTCGGCTCTTGTATTGGGAGTAATAGCTTTGAAGATAGATGCTAGAAAGAAGCTGTTTATCATGTTAGGATTAGGTGGATTAACAGTCTTGATGTTGATATGGAAATACTGGTTGCCTTATTACGGACGGTCAGGCCGAGACAGTGGCTTAAAAATCTAGCTTTATTTGCGGCTTTGATGTTCTCTGGTTTGTTGTTTGAGACAAATATGTTGGAGACAACAGTAGCAGCAGCGTTGGCTTTTTGTTTGGTTTCAAGTGGGGTTTATATCATGAATGACTTAGTGGATGTTAAGGCTGATCGTTTACATCCTTTTAAGAAAAAGAGACCGATTGCTTCAGGAAAGTTACCAAAATGGATAGCAATCTTAGCAATGGTACTATTTTTGGGAATAGGTTTGACATGGATGAGGTACCTGAGCTACTTCTTCTACTTAATTGGGGTAACCTACTTACTGATTCAGGTAGCGTATACGGGTTTCTTGAAAAAAATCCCGATTATGGACGTGTTGTTAATTGCTAGTGGTTATCTTTTAAGAGTTTATGGAGGAGCGGTAGTGATAAATGCACATATGGATGTGTGGTTCTTGTTAACAGTAATCTCTTTGTCTCTGTTCTTGGCGGTAGGAAAAAGAAAAGGTGAGCAAACACTGCTTAAAGGAACTGGATTGTCAAAAAGTATTAGAGGAACACTGAAGAGATACACAGAAGATTTATTGAATATATATACTTCGATGTTTGCCACGGCAACTTGGTTAACCTATGCTTTGTTTGCTTTTAATCATCCTCGAGTAGTACCAAAGGGAAGGGTGTTGACCTTAATGTCTATATTACCCAAGACCTTGATGTTAGAAAAAATGATGATGGTAACAATTCCGTTAGTGGTTTATGGAGTGATGAGGTATCTACAGTTGATTTATGAAAAGGATGAAGGTGAAAGCCCAGAACGAGTGTTACTGACTGATAGTCCACTGCTAATTACAGTCGGATTGTGGGTGTTGTTGACGATAGGAATTTTGTATTACGTAGCTTAGAGGAGTTACTCAAAAAGTTCAGCATAAGCAGCAGAAATCCAACCATTAGTGTCTGTCTCGTATTCTATTTGATACCAACCGCTTTGAGTCTTTATGTATGGGAATTTATCACCATGATTAACTTTAACAATTTCACTAGATGATGCAGAAGCGTCTTCTCTGACTCTAAGCCAACCAATTTCAGGACTGTTTATTTCTACATAAGGTTTAGGAACAGCTGAGGTGGTGGCTTGAGGTGGAAGAGGAGTGATGGTTCCTGATTTAGTGGTGGGGGTAGGAGAAGCTGAAGGAGTGGCTGTGGGTGCAGGATCAAGAGGAATTTCAATTGATTGAGCGGCGAGTTGAACATCGATGTTTAGTTGATGTCCGGCTTCTACATTGGCGGTAATAACTTTTTCTTGGTAACCGGGAGCAGTGAAGGTAATGGTGTGACTGCCAGAGACAATGGAGCTGTTAAAGGTAGGGGTGAAACCGGCGGGTTGACCGTCAATGAGAACTGAGACACTGTTGGGGAGACTGGTGATACTAATTTCAGAGGCTTCTTTCCTGTTGATCTTGGTGAAGTAAAGGGTGAAACCGTGAGATTGAGTAGGGTTAACGGCAAGGTGACGATCGACAACGGTCATGGTGCCACCGACAAGAGTGACTCGACTTTCCCATGATTGGAGAGTTGGATCTTGAGGAATGATCTTGATGCTGTACTCTCCGGCTTTAAGATCGGATTTGTTGAGAGGAGAGAGACCTGAGCTTTCTTGGTTTATCTGAATGGTGCCTTGAGGATCTGAGGTTATCTGAATTCCTGCTCGCTTACCGATGAAGGGAAGGGAACAAGCAGATAAGAGCAAGGTGATGGGAATAATGAGAAGTATTCTTTTCATATTTATAAGGTGTATTCTAGCAGAAGGTGAAGCCGGATAGGAGAGAATGATAAAATAAGGAGGCTGGCCGGATGGCGAAGTTGGCTAACGCGGTGGTCTGCAAAACCATTATGCGCGGGTTCGAGTCCCGCTCCGGCCTCAAGTTTTGTTTATTTCAACTAATCTAGGAGTTCTTTACTTTGGGTAATTTGTTCAAGAAGACGATTGGTGTACCCCCATTCATTGTCGTACCAAGCAAGAATTTTGACGAGGGTACCGTCGACAACACGGGTAAGATTGAGATCAACAATTGAAGATTCAGAACGACCAATGATGTCTGAGGAGACTAGTGGTTCTTCAGTGACGGCAAGAATGTTCTTGTATCTGGCCTGACGAGAGGCATCGGTGAAGATCTGATTAACTTCTTCAACTGTGGTGGGGCGACGGGTAACAAAGGTAAAGTCGGTGATGGAGCCAGTAATAATTGGAACACGGAGAGCAATACCATCAAAAAGACCTTTGAGTTCAGGGATTGTCTCTGTGGTAGCTTTGGCGGCACCAGTGCTGGTTGGAACGATGTTAAGGGCGGCGGCACGGGCACGACGTAGATCTTGATGAGAGTTATCTTGAAGGTTTTGATCATCTGTGTAGCCATGAATAGTGGTGAGCATAGCCTTGAGAACACCGAGTTGGGAGTGCATTAAAGCAGCGACAGGAGCAATTGAGTTGGTAGTGCAAGAAGCATTGGAGAGAACAGAGATGGTATTTATACGATCTTTTTTAATTACTTGGCGTTGATTAACACCAATAACTGAAGTAAGGGTTTTTTCGTCTTTGGCTGGAGCTGAGATGATGACTAGTTGGACACCACCGGTGAGGTGTTTTTTAGCTAGTGCTTGGGTGCGAAAGACACCAGTAGCTTCAAGAACGACGTCAACAGAGTAGGTTGACCAGGGGATTTTTTCAGGTTCTCTTTGAGCTAGAACAGGAATACGAAAGATTTGACGAGGAGTGTGGATTTTTAAGTAACCAAGAAGAGGATTCTTGTCGGTGGCTGATTTAGGGTCTTGAAGTTCTTCTGTTTCTATTTGATAGGGAAGAAGGCCGTAGGCAGTGTCGTGCTTGAGGAGGTGAACCCATGAAGAGACAGGCATGGAACCAGAGGTGTTGATGGCGGTGAGGCTAAGATCATCAAGGTGTTTGTCTAGCCAGACTCTGACGGCTGAACGACCTATACGACCAAAACCATTGATAGCAAAATTAATCATTGTCTGAGCAGGACTTGTTAAGTAATTTAGTTTTAAGTAAGTTCATTTTACAGTTTTAAGGAGTAATAATGTCGAAGAGGGGGTGGGTGTGGGTAGAGAGGAAATTGAGCATGGAGCCGCCACCGGTAGAGACGAAACTAAAGTCTTTAGGGGTGAAGGAAAGGGAAGAAAGAGCAGAAATGGTGTCTCCGCCACCTAGAAGGGTAAAAGCAGAGGACTCTTTTAAGGCAGAAAACACTGCTTTGGTAGCCTTGGTATGGCCTTGTTCACAGAGGCCAAGGGAACCGCTGAGAACGATCGTTTGAGCCTGGGAGATGTGTTTTAGAAAGGTTTTGAGGCTAGATGGGCTAATGTCGTGCCTGTCTGGGGTAAGGCTAGCAGAGGTGATTTTAGGCGTAGAGGAGACTGATTTAGCCAGAAGACCACCAATGAGGGTGTGGTCAAAAGTTGAGGCTAGGGAAGGGAGAAGGTCGAGTTTGTCTTTTTTAGCTCCAGATAGGATCAAAAGGGTGGGTTTTTGAGGGTGATGGAGGATGCGAGAAAGGTAGTCAACTTCCCTATCAAAATGGGCTCCGGTGAGGGTGGGAAGGATTTTGGGTATTCTTTGGAGAGATGCAGAAGGGTGAAAATGGGCAAAAGCTTCATATACGTAAATATCTGAACCTTGGGAAATTTTCTGGGCAAAGTGTATGTATGAGTTTCTTTCACCAGAAAAGAATCTGAGGTTTTCTAGGAGGGCAATAGGAGAGTCACTTTTTCGCCAGTCCCCTATCTTCTTGGGGGTTTCAATGAAGGAAATAGATTGATTCAGCGCGCTTTCTAGTGGTTTTTTAAGGCTAAGAAGGGAGTTTTTGATGTCTTTTCGTGTAGGTCTCCCCTGGTGACCAATAATGAGGGTTTTAGAGGCATTCTGGGAGCAAAGCTTGAGGGTGGGAAGAATGGACTGGAAACGATAATTAGTGGTTAAAGAAGAGATGTCTTGGAGGGGAAGATCAAGGTCGAGACGAAGGAGAATTTTCTTGTTTTTTATCTTGGCAGGAGAGATCATAGATTAAGTGTAGCAGAAGGCTGTCTAGGTTGACAATTATAGGCTCCTGTGTTAATATATTGCCATCTGTCGAGTAAGACAGATTTTTTGTTTTCAGGTGGGTTTTTAACCAACCTGTAAAACTAACTTTGAAACACCTTTTGAGACTATTATTTAGTCTCAAGCGAACTAGAGACCAGCAGCCGGATTCTTTAGTTTGAAAAGCCAATTAGCTTTAGTGGTGTTGAGTTAGTGAATAATATCACGGGTTTACCCGTGGCTATGATACACAAACTATTACCGTTCTTGCCAGAAACAAGAATCTCCAACCCAGTGTCTAAGTGGATTAGACCGTTTTTTGAGAAGAAAAGACTTAGGTCTGTATTGGGAGGTTTATTGTCTGCTACCAGTTTAATGGTGGGAGTGTTGTGGGTGCCTAGTGTGGGTGCCTACCAGACTCAGATTGTTCAGATTGGTTTACCTAAGGAAGAGACTGTTTTGGTGACTAAAAAGGCGGTTTACTCTGTTTTACCTAAAATGACTGGTGTTTCTCAAAGATTTAGTGCTTGGCATTTAGGTTTGGATATTACGGCTAGACCTGGATCTGATATTTATCCTGTGGCTGATGGTAAGGTCTTGATGATTGGAAATTATAACTGGGGCTATGGAAGACATATCTTGGTTGAGCACAGTGATGGGTTAACCAGTCTTTATGCCCATATGGGTAGGATTAATGTGGAAGAGGGTGTAAATGTTAAGGCTAGTACTAGCTTGGGTGAAGTTGGATTAACTGGTAGAACTACTGGATACCACTTGCATTTAGAGGTGAGAATCAATGGTAGAGCAGTTAACCCTGTTCCCTACTTGAAGATTGACCAGGACTAAGTTTAGGAAAGAAAAGTTAAGAAATAAAAGTTTATTTAAAGATAAAGAGAGAGAGGACGGCGGCTGTCATTAAGAAAAAGGTGAAGAGATTGACTGCGTTGCTGAGGCGACCATTAACCTTGTCTTTCATTATTTTCTTGTTGTTGGCTATACGAAGAATGAGGATGATGAGAAGAGGGGCAAGAATTCCATAGAT
>CAZBRK010000002.1:18305-22767 GCA_964494445.1 uncultured Pseudomonadales bacterium | reverse complement strand
AAGATGTCTATGGCAAAATCATGTCAATTAAAGACGATCTTATTCCCGAGTACTTCACCTATGCCACTGAAACACCCCTTAAAGAAATAGAATTGATTGAAAAAGATCTTAAGTCTGACAAAGCTTCTCCTCTAGAAACCAAGAAAAAACTAGCTCTCACTGTCACCACAGAACTTTATGATGAAAAAAAGGCTCAACAAGCTCAAAAACAGTTCGAGTCGGTTTTTCAAAAACGCCAACAACCAAAAGACATGCTTACTTATGCCATCAACCAACCTACCCCTCTCAGAAAAATCCTTCTAGATCAAAACTTGGTTGACTCTGGTGCCAACTTTAAAAGATTAGTTTTTCAAGGAGGTATTCAAATCAATGGAGAAAAAGTTACCGACCCACAAGTTGTCATTTTGCCAGACCAAGAAAACGTTATTAAAATCGGTAAACTAAAGTTTCTTAAAATAATTTTTGAAAACAAAGAATAATTTTTATCAATCACTTACTTAACGATGAGGAAAAAAAAGAAAAAACTAATCACCCGTATCTTCATTATTCTTGGTCTCGCTGGACTTATTCTCAGTGCCCTCCTGCCTCTAGCCTATGTCCTCTAAGGTATACCAGCTCAAAGATCCTGTTACCGCCATTCCTGGTGTAGGTGATAAGTTTCAACTTAAACTTAAAAGATTAAACATCTCCACCATCATCGATCTACTTGATCACTATCCTTCTCGATTTCTTGACCTAACTACACCCACCAAAGTTAGGGGTTGCCCTATTAAAAAAATCATATCTCTCAAACTTACTCTTGATCCACCCAAAACCTTCTACTCCCGTACAGGTAAACTTATCACTCAAACAACCGGATATGATTCTTCCGGAGACATCCTTCTTACTTGGTTCAACTCTCCTTTTATTAGAAACATCATCAAACCCAACCAAACTTGTATGGTCATCGGTCAAGTCTCTTTTTTTGCTGGTAAAAAAAGCTTAATTTCTCCACAAATCGAGTCTCTCTCTGGTCAAAAAATTCACTCTCAAGGTTTTGTTCCCATCTATCCTCAAACCCAAGGAGTCTCCTCAAAATGGCTCCGTAGTAAAATTGATCTCATTCTTAAAAGTACCACCATCTCTGACTCTCTCCCTTCTAGCATAATCAAAAAACAAAATCTCCTATCCTTATCTCAAGCCTACCAACAGATTCACTTCCCTGACAAACTCGAAACTCAACAACAGGCAGACAAAAGACTCGCTTTTGATCAACACCTAAACATATCCATCGACAACATTAAATACCAACAAAGTCTCCCTCCTTCTATCTCCATATCTCCTTCAGACAAAACCCATCTACAAAGTCTTAAAAAACTTCCTTTTAAACTTACTCCTGATCAAAAAAAAGCCATTCAAGATCTTTACCAAGACCTAAGGTCGCCTCAAGCAACCCATCGCCTAATTCAAGGAGACACTGGTTCAGGTAAAACCGCCACTCTCATTCTCACCGCCAATCAATGTCTCCAACAAGGATACTCTTTTGCCATTCTAGCCCCAACTCAAATCTTGGCCGAACAACACACCTTTACCTTCAAAAAACTCTCCCTCTTTCCTAAACAAATCCAACTCGTTACTGCTCAAAGTAAAATTAAAACCACAAACAAACCAACCATATTCATCGGTACCCATGCTCTTTTAAATCAACTTCCCAACAAACTCAAACATCCAGTTGCTCTCATCGCTATCGATGAACAGCATAAATTTGGTGTCAATCAAAGACAAGCTTTAATCGAAAGAAACCCTTCTCCTCATATGGTTAACCTTAGTGCTACCCCCATTCCTCGCACCATTGCTCTAGGTATTTTTGGTGAGATAAATATCTCCACCATCAAACACAAACCCAAAAATCGTCAACCAGTTACCACTTGGCTTATGGATCAAAATCGCCTTAAAAAGGGTTACACCTGGTTAAAACAACAGCTAGAAAAAAATCAAAAAGTCTTTATTGTTTGTCCCAACATCAAAAAATCTTCCATTGCTGACTCTATCGAAACCCTTTTTCCTTTTTATAAAGAACAGTTCTCCTCAGTCGCCACCGTTCTGTCTCTACATGGTCAAATGAAACCAGAAGAAAAAACCAAAACCATCGAACGCTTTAATCAAACCAAAAAAACCATCCTTGTTTCCACCTCCTTAATTGAGGTTGGTATTGATATCCCTGACGCCAACATCATTATTGTTCACTCCGCTGAACGCTTTGGTCTCGCCCAACTCCACCAACTACGTGGACGAGTCGGTAGGGGAGAAGAAGCCAGTTTTTGTCTTATTATTCCCTTTAAAGACGACAACACCGAAAAAGACCGCCTTCAACTACTTACCAAACACCATACCGGTCTTAAACTAGCCCGTCTTGACCTTCAGTTACGTGGAGCAGGGGAGTTGTTTGGTCTAAAACAACATGGACACCTTAAAACCCGCCTCAAACACTTCTGGGACCGTTCCCTTTATCAACAGGCCAAAATCTCTGCCATGGAAATTATTTCCTCATCAAAATAAGCATTGCTAGCCCAGCCTCAGAATGTTAAAATACACACATTCGTCTTTAATTAACTTACATCATGGCCGCAACACCAAAAAGAAAAATTTCTACCGCCAGACAAGGCAAAAGAAGAGCCAACATCAGACTTAAGCTTCCTACTTTGGTAAAATGTCCTAAATGTGGCAAACTTAAACGACCTCATTTTATCTGTCCTCATTGTCAAACAAAATAAAATAAAACTTAGTGAAAACTGCCCAAGACCCTCGACATCTTCGTCGTATTAAAACCTTTAAATCACTCTTTGCTCACAGCTTTATCGAGCAAGAACTTTTTAACGACCTTTCCAAAAAAGTTAATGAAAAATGTCCCCAAATAGATCCCATCATTGAAAAATCTGCTCCTGAATGGCCTCTAGCTCAAATAAACAAAACCGACCTTGCCATTCTTCGTCTAGCAGTTTACGAACTCCTCTTTGAAAAAGAAACTCCTGCTAAAGTTATTATTGACGAAGCTGTTGAGATCGCCAAAGATTACGGCAGTGAAAACAGTGGTAGTTTTATTAACGGCGCTCTGGCTTCAGCCCTGACCCTTACTGGACGCGATACTGAATTCAAAGACAAGGCTGAAAAAAAACCAAAAAAGAAGAAGGTGACAAATCAAACAAAAAAAGGGAAAATATAAAATAGTCAACAAATCAATCTTACATATCTTATGAACCCTTTCAAAAAACTCGACCTACTTCAAAAAAAAATTGGTTATCAATTTAAAGATATCTCTCTTCTTGAAGAAGCCCTTACTCATCGTTCTACCTTAAACCTTCCTAATGTTGAAAAAAGCTATGAAAGGTTAGAATATCTAGGTGACGCTATCCTGGAAAGTCTTATTTCTTCTTATCTTTTTAAAACCTATCCTGACAAAAATGAAGGCTATTTAACATCAGCTCGCTCTGTTGTTGTTCGTACTGAATCTCTGGCTGACTTCGCCAAAAAAATTAATCTTGATAGTCATGTTTTTATTAGTCGAGGTGAACAAAGTGGTGGGGGTAGAGAAAACCTTTCAACTTTAGAAGACATCACCGAAAGTCTCATTGGTGCCATCTACATTGATGGAGGCATTGAGGTTACTCAAAAATTCTTTGACAAAATATTTATTCCTCACGCTAAAAAAACTCTTTCCTCTAAACCCCTTAAAGACTCCAAGTCTATTCTTCAAGAAAAAGCCCAATCTCAAAAACTATCAGGCCCCATCTACAAAACTGTTGAAGAAAATGGACCAGATCACGAAAAGGTCTTCACTGTTGCCGTCCATCTTGAAGGCAAACAGGTTTCCACCGGAAAAGGTAAAAATAAACAAGAGGCAGAGCAAAAAGCTGCCCAAAAGGCTCTAAAATTGGTATAATACGCACATGCTTAAAATTAAACTACAACCTACCGGCAAAAGAGATCAACGCTACTATCGTATTGTTGTTGCTCCTGATCGTTCTAAATTAACTGGTCAATACATAGATAAACTTGGTTCATATGATCCTAGTAATCCAAAAAACAAACTTCAAATAGACCTCAAACTTTATCAAGCTTGGCTCAAAAAAGGAGCCCAGCCTACTGATACCATTAAAAAATTAATCGAAAAAAACAAATGAAACAACTCGTCGAATACATAGTTTCTAATCTAGTCAATCACCCTGAAGACGTTGTCATCGAAGAACAGTCAACCGATGATGCTGAATTCACTCTTATTAACATTCAGGTTAATCAAGAAGACATTGGTCGTGTTATTGGCAAATCCGGCAAGGTAATCAAGGCTATTCGTCAAATAGTTCGTATCGCCGCTATTCAAAAAGGTCTTAAAGTTCGTGTCGATCTAATCGATCAAAACGCTTCAACTCCTCAAACTGAAGCTCCTCAAGCCAAAGAAGAGGTTTTAGAAACTGAAGCTCCTCAA
>CAZBRK010000002.1:10406-18205 GCA_964494445.1 uncultured Pseudomonadales bacterium | reverse complement strand
AAACTGAAGCTCCTCAAGCCAAAGAAGAGGTTTTAGAAACTGAAGCTCCTCAAAAAGAACCTGTTAATGAAAATGAAACTGCCAAACAAGTTTACCCAGAAGCAGAAACCCTCGAAACCGAACCAAAAACCAAGTAATTTTCTTTAATTTCCAAATAAGCCAGAACTTCTTCCTGTTGGTAACTCTAAGCTACCATCTTGTATTATTAGATTTCCTGGCCTGTACCACTCTTTAATATCTTCAAACAACGCCAACTCAGCACTACTCAACTCAGCAATCGACTCTGTTCCCACTTCTATTTTAGGTAATTCATAAAACTCCAGCTTCATCTCTAAACGAGATACATCTTGACTACTTATTACCCTAGACACTTGAGAAATAGACATATCCGCCACAGTAGAAAAGGGGAGACTGCCATCTAGGCTATTTAAAAACTTAATTAGGTTACTCGACATACCAGACACATTCAAACTCACCTCATGTCCCTTTACCTTTACAACCTTAACTTCCTCTTTCACACTCTTTTTTTCCTCTTCATCTTCACTCACCACTCCACCACCTTCAAAAACATACGACTCCATTGAAACTAGCGACTTTCTACTCAAATCCTTCAAACTCACCAATATATAATCTGGTCTGAAACTACCCGGTATAGCTAACTCTAATCTTTCTACCCCAGAAGTATCGTTAACCAAGTCCACCCTGTCTAATCTACCCACCGCCGCCAACAAACCTTCATATGTTTCCTCTTTTATTTTCACCTTCTTCTCTTTAGTAACCACATCAGAAAATTTTGGCCAAATAAACAACATCGACACCAGTAGGGCAAAAATAAGCCCTAAAATACTGTATGTTAATTTTTTCAATACCTCTTCGTCCATCCACTCCGGCAACACCATTCCAAACAATTTTTTGCGTTCAATCTTAGTTTTGTTAGCCATTTACTTAATTCTGCCAATAATTCTTAATAAATACTCACCAGTACCATTCCTCATTACCCCCTGTTGTTTTAATCCACTAAACAAAGAATCACTCTCTTCTAAATCTAAATTAACCAATCTCTCTTCAAGATCTCTATAAATATCTGTATCTTCTGCCTTTAAAGTAAAGGCAATATCCTCTTTATTTACAAAGCTAATTGCCGCCAAACCGGCTCCAGAAGGTAACCAACTACTAATCTCTGATAAATAAGCTGTGTACTCATAACTATCTTCCCTTTCCTTTAAAATAAATTCTAGTCTTCTCTTCACTCCGTCATACTTAACCATCTCTTCTTCTCTACCACTCAAGGTAACTTTTAAATTACTAATCTTCTTATCTAAATTATTTCCTTTCCATGATAAATAAGCTGTTCTTCCAGTCAAAAAAACAACCTGCAATAAAAAACCAACAAGAGTTATACCCGTAACCCACACCGAGATCTTCTTCAACTGATCAACTCTCTTTATCGCCGTCTTATCTTTTCTAACTAAATTTATCTTTACCATTTAATCTTCATTAATTGTCAAACCTCTAACCACTCCAAATACCGGTCCCAAATTTTTACTTTTTTCTGCCACCTTTACTCCTTCAAAACCATCAGCTAACACCACCTCTAAAGCTAGATTATCCACCAAGAAAGGCATCAAACCCTTTAAATAAGCACTACCTCCCGTTAAAACCAGCTTACTCAACTGTCTTCCTGTCTCAGCCACAGCAAAAGCAGACATGACCTTCTTAATTTCCGTCACCAAATTACTCATCAAACCACTAGTCGCTTGCACAATCTTACCTTCAACCTGAGAAGGGTCTATTCCATAAACTCTCTTATACTGCTCTGCTTGAGACAAGTTCAGCTTAAAACTCTCAGCAATCATTCGTGTCAAAGCCATTCCTGCTATTGGTATTACATGAGTATTAAAGATTCTTCCACCCTCACTAATAGCCAACTTTGTAGCACTTGCTCCCATATCCATTATTAATATCGTTTCCTCCTTATACTTGACCCCTCCAACTCCTCTTACTAAAGAAACCACCTCATTTTCCACCCTCAAAGGTTCTAGTCCCACTAAAGCCAAAAACTCAACATAAGACTGAGACACATTTTTAGGAATAGCTACCACCAACACTTGAATTTTCTCAGCTCCTGTATTTTTTTTAGGTTTATACATCACCGCCCAAGAAGTCTCTATCTTATCTGGAGGATAGGGGACCACTTGATCAAGTTCCCACTTAATACTCGAAGCAATCTCTGGTGTCGACATCACCGGTAAACTCATCACTCGAGTAAACACCTGAGACTCCGGTACTGACATTATTACTGTTCTAGTCTTTACCTTGCTCTCTTTTATTAAACCAGACACCGCTTCCGCTAACTGATTCTTCTCTTTTGGTACCAAATTTAAATCATTCTTTCCTATTGGATTAACCGCCATACCTATAGACACTACCTCTTTACCCTTAACTTCCAAGAGTTTTATCGAACTACTTCCAATATCTAATCCAAAATGGGCAGGCATACTTATAAAATTATACTAACTTTTACTCCTACTGTACTAGTCCTGAATTACTGTACAGCACATGATCAAAAACCGCAGGCACCCTTTCTTTTTCCTTCCTCAACTCCACAGTTCTAACTGTATTAGTATCCTGCACTACACCTGTTGAAGAAATAACTACTTGTTGATCAGGTAAATCTCCTCCTAAAGGTTCTATTCCTAACATCGTTGGCTCATAAAGCACCATTACTCTAAAAAATACCGTGTTTAATTCACTTGAATCTACATCAAAGAGATTCTGAAAACCCACCGAACTAAAAACATAGCCCTGATCACCGGCCATTTCATCAAAACCATTATCGGCTCTCCTGTCAGTATCACTTTCTATCGTCGTATAATTTACTGAATAAACACCTCCTGAACTATCATAGCGCGCGACTTTTAAAGCCGCTCCTGCTTGACTAGAAAAATAAATCCTTAACTGTGTTGGTTTATCAGCCGCTCCATCTACCGCAACCTCCATCACGTCTCCAGGTTGTACTAAACCTGCCGACACAAAACCACCATCACCCACATAATCATAATCTGCCACATAGTTAACATCTCCAACTGATCCTTCCGTATACTCTTCATTAAACAAGGCTTCTTCTACTCCAGACTCAGCCCCTTTCAAAGCCTGAACTCCTTCAATATCTCGACTCTCTGTTCTTAAACCAACCGTAGTTCTACTAGCCAAAGACACAGCCAAAGTTCCTACCACCGTAACCGCCAAAACAACAATCAAGGCTACTTGTCCCTTTTCATTTTCTCTTCTCATACATTTATCATACTCAACTTATCTACTAACTTCCAACTCAGTAACCACTATTCCTTAACAGTTCTGTCAAGGAAAAATCTTTACTCTCAGACACTTCATCGGCTTGATTCAACCAACCAGCAGTAAACTCCATCTCTACCTGATCTTTTTGTCCCGCCTGACAAGTCCAGGTAAACAACAAATTTTCAATCTGCAGTCCATCTGCTGCCAAAAACACATCTCCTAAACCTGCAGAACTTGAGGACAACTTATCATCCACCATCGAAACAGTTGTCTGTCCACTATCCACCATGGTTAATATCAATGTTTGCCCTGTCACTCCATCATCACCAGCCGCCAAACAATCATCCTTGTCTAAACTGTCTAAAGACACCACTTCTCCATGACGAATTAAAAAAGATGTTGAGTTCATCATCTGTCTTGCCCCACTATCCAACTCTAAAGCAATATCTGCCTTTGCTCCTCCTCTCAAAGTTTTATAAAAAGCCATCATTCCCGAACCCAAAACTATCAACAAAACTCCCGTTACCATCAATAGCTCCATTAATGAATATCCTTCTTCTTTTTTTACCATAAGCCTTTAAGTAATAATCTTGATACCGACACATCTAAAATAGAATCACCCTCTTGCCAAGACACCTCCACCGTCACCTCAACACTATCCGCATCAGCCTCCGTGTAATAAACCTGACAATCATACTCTTCTATATCACCCAACGGACCACAATCATAACCAACAAATCCTGTATCAAAAAAGGAACCTATTGTTCTCTCCTTGTCTTCAATAATTTCCGCCAACTTCTTTTCCGCCAACTTAGTCGCTTCTAATTGATCACCAGCCACTCTTACATTCTTAATCGAATGAGTCGAAACTCTTACCGCCGCTACCAACACCAACATTATCAACGTCACCGCAATCAAAACCTCTAGTAAAAACTGTCCCTCACTCGACTTCTTCATATATTCAGTCTAGCATCAACAGCCTTCTTCATCATACTCTGGACCACTCACCACCCCGCTTATTCCTATTTCCAAATAGTAGAGATGTCCTGACCCACACAAATCAATTCTTTGAGATGTCGTTGTTCCTTCCGGAACCTTGACCGTCATCGAGGTAGGGGAGTTATTAAAATTAGCACTCTTTAACACATCTATAACATTTTCTTCACTTCCCACACTACAATTTGCCGTTACTTTAATAGACCTTTCATTCTCTCCCACACCATACTCAATCGAGTAACTACTCAATCCTGTACAGCCATCAGGCACCTCAACCGCCGTCGCTTTGTTTATCACCTGTCTTATCTCCGCCGCCAAACTTCTACTATCATCCAGTACATTTCTTTTTTCTCCAAAAGGTATCAAGGCCACCAAAGAAGCACCAATGAGTACCGACAAGATTCCCAACACCACCACCATCTCGATCAAACTAAAACCTTTATTCATGGATTAATATAACTGCACTCTTCTTCACTCTCTAAAGTACAAGTCAATGTGTACGTCATATTGCTTCCACCCGGAATATAAACATAACTTCCTTCTTTAGGATCACCCGGCACTGGATTTAAATACGTCGTACCACCAATACCAATACTCTCACCCTCAGTCACCGATAGGGGATAACTGCCATTTTCTGATCGATAAAGTTCTAATGCAGCCCTAATTGTTTCCATGTCTGTCCTTCTTCGTGTATCTCTTGATCTTCGGCTAATACTGGTATATCCCACGGTTGCTGCCGCCGTCATTAGGGCAGCAATAGTTATCACCACCAACAACTCTATAAACGTAAAGCCTTTTTCTCTTTTCATTGTAAGTTTCCTACACAATAATAATCCAAACTTGCTCCAGTCCAACTACAACTAGTATCAGCCGCATTACCTGTATCCTCTACCTCCATTGTGGCACAAATACAATAACTGGTCGCCGCACAAGCATTCATACCATCATAAGCCACACCAGAAGGATCAGTTGTTGGCCAAGCACTTTTAAGATAATCAATCGCATCATTACAGTCTCCAGTAGGGTAAACATAAGAATTCTCCACGTAATACTGTTCCAAAGCTTCCTGCATCGCTTTAGTATCCGCTCTCCTTCTCGTATCTCTTCCTCTTTTCTGAGCCGAGTTATAACTAACCGACAACATTCCCGTCAACATTCCTATTATCCCAATAACCACCAACAACTCTAGTAACGTAAAACCTTTTTCTTGTTTTTTCATTTTATGGTTCCATTAATGTATAACTAGTTCCTTGCGTACAAATCACCTCATTGTCTGTCTCATCTTTAGAGACATCTGACTCATTTTCTAAACAAGATATTATCGTGTACTTCAAAGAGTCTCCACTATCTAAAGTATAAACATAGTCTATCCAACTTCCATCTGTTCTTTGTTCTCTAGGATCCGTTGGTATATTCTTCATGTACTCTCCATCAACCAGGTCATCTTCCCAAGTGGCCGTATCTGCATAAACCTGTACTCTCTGGTCATTCTTGTACAGCTCTAAAGCATTCTGAATCTGTTTCAGGTCACTCTTACGTTGCACGTCTCTCGACCTCTCTCTGGCTTGCTGAAAATTAAAACTAGCTAAACCAGCCAAAACTCCAATGATAGAAATTACTACTAATAGTTCAATTAACGTAAAACCTTTTTCTTGCTTCATTTTTAGTCGGGATAAATTACCCCTGAATTACTTAATTTATAACCACAATTAGCCTCACCACACTCACTTTCTGGACCATCACCACTAGCATTCCAACCAGTAGTATTAAGAGTGGCATCTTGATCATTCTCTAACACCGAGTACAAAGCAAAATCTTTATCATCCGTCTGATAGTAATACTCATAACTACTACTCGGATCTGTCGGCAACTTCTTCATATATATCACCTCTACACCTCTAGGATAAGCCTTAAACTCACTCTCCCAACTACACTCCGCCACCACTGCTCCAGCCACATCCTGACACCCCACAATCAACCCCCCACTTGCACTGGGGTACACTCCAAAATCCTCGTTATACAGTTCTATGGCTCTACCAACCTGAGCCAACTCTGATTTTCGTTGTGTATCTCTTGATTTTTTTTGACTTTGCCAAAAAGAAGACAGGCTCACTCCACTGATAATCAACATTATCGTTATCGCAATCAACAACTCCATTAAAGTAAAACCAGCAGTAGCTTTCCTTCTCATGTCTTAATCTTACATCATCTGCCAGTACCACTGCCACATCGACCCACCCCACCACAAGGCTATAACAACTCCTATCACCAAAAATGGACCAAAGGGTAAAGTCTGACCAAATTTTTTCTTCCCCAAAGCCATCAACACCAAGCCCACTACTGCTCCAATAATAAACCCTGCCATCACTCCTACCACCCCTCTTGGCCATCCTAAAATCAAACCCAAACTTGGTGCCAACTTCACATCTCCCATACCAAACCCTTTTCCTTTTGTAACCCATCTTAAAAAAGCAAAAAACACCGTTATTCCTCCAGCCACCGCTACCGACTTCCACCAGTCCATCATCTGCATCTCACCAGTACTTAACAAAGCCAGTCTATACACCAACACTACCGTAAAGAGAATTAAGTTAATTATGTCAGGAATCACACCATAAACTAAGTCAGCAATAGCCACCACCAACAACAACATTCCCACCACCAACCAGAACCCCGGTTGGATTATCTGCCACGGAGAACCACCTAAAACAAAAAATGCTCTCCCAATCAACCACCACCACAAAAACAACACTCCACTAAGAAACTCTACTAAAGGATACTGCAAAGAAATTTTTTTCTTACACTTAAAACATTTTCCTCTTAATAAAACAAAAGAAAGTAGGGGAATGTTCTGCCACCAATTGATTAACTTACCACAATGAGGACACTTGGACCGACCATCAAAGGGAGAACTTCCTTTTACCGTTCTATATATCACTACATTCAAAAAACTACCCCAAACCAATCCTAAAATGAAAACAAACAAACCAATCAACCAACTTAACTCCATAGCCACATTATAACCACAAAAAAGAAATAATATTACTCTTCTAGTTGAAACACTGTAAACAGTTGTCCAAGTCTACATCTGGACAGGTAGCTCCTGAACCATCTTTAGTTACGGTATAAGGACCAGCACCAGTCAAAATCCACTTAGTTAAACTATCAGATCTCAAAGCTTTACCTTCTGGGGCAAAACACACCCTAATATTAGTATCACTCTCAGAAGCAACATATAAATCATCCGCAATATTTGACAAGAAGTCTTCCTTTAACTCACCATCATCTTCCAATGAAGCAACACAAGAAGTCATTGACTGAACTTCAACCACTCCTCCAGCAATACTACCAGGGTCTGCACTAGTATCAACACCATTACAGTTAACTGGAACATCTAGGTTCCAAGGAAACTCACCATGAGTAGCATAGTAACGAGTAAAACCATTCATTAACTCAAGTGACTGATTCCTAATGTTAGCGTCTCTAGCTTTCTTCAACTGCTCAAA
>CAZBRK010000002.1:8878-10306 GCA_964494445.1 uncultured Pseudomonadales bacterium | reverse complement strand
ATCATCTGTGGCAATATTGAAGGAAATTCTTCAATCATACTCATTGACTCAGCCAAACTCACACCTTTTTCCACCCTCCCCATAACCTGAATTAACCCCTCCTTATATATTCGACTCCCTAATGTGTCTCCCACAATCCTCAAAGCTTCAATGACCGAAATACCCGAAGCAATCAATAAACCCATCGTTCTAGCAAACTTCGCCAATATCATGTCTTCTTTTAATTTTCCCCAAACGGGTATCTTAAAAGTAACCTGTTCTGTAATCATTCCTCCCAACTCTGTCTTAGCCCATTTTTTAAAAGACGACATCAACAAAGCCACTAAACCAAACAGTAAATACCAATAATGAGCCATAAAATCAGACACCCCAATCAATACTCGTGTCATTGTTGGCAAATCAATTCCCATATCGTCATACATCTCTGTCATCTTGGGAATAACAAATATCATCATTATTGTTACCACCACCACCATCCCCACCACCACAATTGCAGGATAAACCAACGCACCCTTAGTTTTACTTCTAAACTCTCTCTCTGACTCCATACTCTCTGCCAACTTCTTCAAAATATTATCCAACAAGCCGGCTGATTCTCCTACACGAACCAAAGCAATGTACACCGAACTAAACACATCCTTAGTTGCTTCTAGTGCTTGTGACAAAGACTTACCACTTTCAATCTCGGTTAAAGTTTTATCTATCACTTGAGCCATCGATGGGGGAGCCTGATTCTTCAAAATTCTCAAGGCGTCTATCAAGGTTAATCCCGAATTAATCATCGTCGATAATTGTCGAGTAAAATTAACCAGCTCATCTTCTTTCGGTTTTTTATACTTACTTAAACCAAAAAAGGACCCTGCACTTTCTTTATTCAAACTCGCAATCCAGTAACCTTTACTCTTTAAAACATCAGCCGCTTCCTTTTCAGTAGTTGCTTCCAACTTTCCTTCCAGCGTCTCATTTTTCTTGTCCCTTACCTTATATTTAAATACTGCCATTTCATTTACCGCTTATTAATCGAGACAAAACCGTTGGTCTTAAACTGTAATTCATCGCCACAGCTCTATCCACCACCCCTTGACTCACCAAAGCAGCTAAGCTGGTTTCTAACAAACTCATACCCATCTCTCCGCCTGTCTGAATCACATTGTCCAACTGATGAACCTTACCTTCACGAATATTGGTCTTTACAGCTGGAGTTGAGATCATTACTTCAGTCGCCACCACCTGCTTACCATCCTTTGAAGGAATCAGTCTCTGTGACATCACTGCCTCCAATGAACTAGCCAACTGCGATCGTACCTGCCCCTGTTGCTCATTGGGAAAACTGTCCACAATTCTATCTATTGTTTGTGCCGCCGAGTTGGTATGTAAAGTAGCAAACACTAAATGACCTGTTTCCGCTGTTGTTATCGCCGCCTGCAT
>CAZBRK010000002.1:0-8778 GCA_964494445.1 uncultured Pseudomonadales bacterium | reverse complement strand
ATCCTTCTTAAAGCCGCCGCCGTTGTTCCTTTTTGAAAATAAGCATTCACCCTGAAACGAGCCAGGCCGGGTAAGCTCACTGAAAAGTCCAACTCTTTTTCTTTTAAAAACCTCTCCTTTTGTTCTGGGACCATCAAAGCCAACACTAACTCTCTTGATTTCTCTGCTGTCAACACCGGCTCTCCTTTTACCGGACCTAACTTACCATGAGTTCTAAGAACTGGATAAACTCCTGTCACTAAATGCAAATCAGATGACTCAGTATCTACTACTACTTTTAACAGTTCTTCTATTTTCACTTTTATTTCTTCAATTACTAACTAAACTTGAGCTACTCTAACTACTTCTTCCAGGTTAGTTATCCCTTCCAAAGCCTTTAAGTAACCATCTTGTTTCATCGAAATCATTCCTTCACTAATTGCTTGTTTTTCCACCACACCAGCATCGGATCTTTCCATCACTAACTTAGAAATCTTATCACTTACCATCAACACCTCAAAAATACCTACCAAACCATAATAACCAGTACTATTACACTTCGAACACCCCTTACCTTTATACAACAAGAAATCGGTACCATTTTTTTGAGCCAAAGCATACTTCTTAGGATCAGCTTTTACCGTCGGCTCATACAAATTACCCAAAACTCTTTTTACATCTTCCACTACAGCAGGTGGGGGAACAAAAGCTTGTATACAATGATCACAGATTCTTCTCATCACCCTCTGTCCCACAACACACGTCATTGAACTAGCCAACAAAAACGGCTCTACTTTAAAATCCAAAAGACGAGGTAAGGCACCAGCCGCCGAGTTGGTATGAACCGTAGAAAACACCAGATGCCCTGTCAAAGAAGCTTGCACCGCCAAAGCGGCCGTTTCTTCGTCACGAATTTCACCTACCATGATAATGTTTGGATCCTGGCGTAAAAAAGAACGTAAACCAGAAGCAAAAGTTAACCCTGCTTGTGGATTAATCTGAACCTGATTTATCCCCGGCATCTCGTACTCAACCGGATCTTCTAAAGTAATGATATTCACCTTAGGTGTATTAATATTAGTTAACACTGAATACAAAGTAGTTGTCTTACCAGAACCTGTCGGACCAGTAATCAAAACAATCCCATGGGGAATTCTTATCGCCTGTTGCAAATTCTTTAAAGCTCTACCTCTTAAACCCAACTCTTGTTGTGTCGGTACTTTACCAGACTTCTTTAACAACCTCATCACAATCTTCTCTCCATGTGTAGTAGGTAAAGAAGAAATTCTCAAGTCCACTTCACCATCATCAGAACTAAAATTAAAACGCCCATCCTGAGGCAATCTTTTTTCATCAATCTTCATTCCCGCCAGAATCTTAATCCTAGAAATCAAAGCCGCATGGAAAGTCTTATCTAAAGTAAGTTTTTCCTCCATCACTCCATCAATACGATAACGAATCCTTGTCATCCCTTCTTGGGGTTCAATATGTACATCACTAGCTCTTAAACGAATCGCGTGCTCCAATACTTTTTTAACAATCTCTACAATTTTAGGTTCTTTAATAATCTCACTAATCGTCTCCTGAGTTACTGTCCTAACCTTGTTCTCTTCCACTGCCTCTCCTTCTTGTTTCAACACACTAGAAATATCACCGGTTAAACTCTGGGTGTACAACCTCTCTCTCAACTCTTTCACCACCTTCTCTGAACCCATTACTGCTTCAATTTGATAGCCTGTTCTTTTTTTTAAAAAATCTATCGCTGTAACATCATCCGGCCTTACCATTGCCACCTTTAACTTATTACTATGTCTATCTAACGAAATCGGAACTAAGTTATATTTATTAGCAATCGCCTCCGATACCAAACCAACAATTTCTGGACTAACAGCCACCTGAGACTCATTAAAATACTCCACCCCTAAGATACTTGCCTTTGCTTTTACCAACGCCTCTGCATCAACCGCTTTTTTCTCTAACAACAAACCCTCAACCGGCTTATTTAAACTAACCGCTTCTAGTTTAATTTTCTCAGCCACATCTTGCGCCAGTAATCCATTACTAGTTAAGTAATCCAACAATCCCTTATCTTGGTTGGGCTGGGCAGGCTTCAACATTACAACTTCACTATCTCAAATTACCCCTTAGTTATCAAGGTTAATTAAAGCCCATCCTTCTAAAATTAATCCACCTAAAACCAGCTTCTTGTTCACGTTAGACTGCCACCCCTGATAACAATCTAATGTTGTCCGTGTCATCTTCACTCGAGTTTTACTCGGCCATTTTCTTAAACCCACTTCTAGTTTTTCCATCACCTCTTGCAAGAACAAACCAATCTCGTCTTCTTTACTCAGATCTTCTATCAACTCCACACAGTCAGCCAAATCACCTTGCCAGACCTTACTTAATCTTTGCCACTTTTCATTATCAATCACTTTCTTCTCACCCTCTTTACTCAAATCTATTTTCATACATCTGGACATTACCGTCGGCAGTAACTTACTAAAACTTTTTACCGTTAGAACATAAACAACTTCTTCTTCTGGTTCTTCTAATGGTTTTAACAAAGTGTTTTGACACTGCAAACTCAAGTTATCAGCTCCTTTTATCAAAAACACTGCCACCTCTCCTAACTTTCTCTTCAAAAAACTTTTCTTAAACCACTCTCTCAAATCAGCCACTTTTACCTTACCGTTCTCTGCATCAATTTTTTCCACTATTTTACTCTCTAACCCTTGTTTTTTTAGGTATTTTTCTATCTCCCTCTCACCTCGACTTACAACTACTCTGGCTATCATTACCTCTCATTCTACCAGCTATTTTAGCCACTTGAACCATTGAGTGTTTTGCCTTAAAATGAAGCTCGCCTATGGCTAATAACGATTACACCGCTGCTGATATTACCGTCCTAGAAGGTTTGGAGCCTGTCAGAAAAAGACCGGGTATGTACATCGGTTCTACCGACGAAAAAGGTCTTCATCATATTCTTACTGAAATTGTAGACAACTCTCTTGACGAAGCCATTACTGGTTTTGCTGACAAAATCTATGTTTATCTCCACGCTGATGACTTCGTCTCAGTCTCTGATAATGGTAGGGGAATCCCTACCGACATGCACCCCTCTGGTGTTTCTGCTCTAGAGCTAGCCATGACCAAGCTTCACGCAGGAGGTAAGTTCAAAACCACCGCTTATCAAGCCTCTGGTGGTCTTCATGGTGTTGGTGCTTCAGCCGTCAACGCTGTTTCTGACAAAATGACCGTTCTTGTTAAAAGAGAAGGTAAGTACCATGTTCAAAGCTACAAAATTGGTAAACCTGATCATCCTGTTAAAGAAATTTCTCTAGCCGAAGTAAAAAAAATTATCCCCAAATACCACAAGCATCTTCTAAAATCTAAGTCAGGAACTCTTACTATTTACCATCCTGATCCAAAGATTTTCAAAAAAAATACTCAGTATAGTTTTAATAGAGTTCGTAAACAGCTCCGCGAAAGAGCCTATCTCATTGCCGGTGTTTACCTTCATCTAAAACAAGAGTCCACTGACAGACAAGCCAACTTCTACTTTGAATCTGGTATTCGTTCTCTTCTTTCACACAACAATCGTTTCAAAAATCCTCTTCATGCACCCATATATATAAAGGGCACTTCTGAAGGTTTTGAGTATCCAATCGGTGTCGAGGTGGTTATGCAGTACACCGACAGTTATCAAGAAAACATTGAAAGTTTCGCTAATACTATTAACACCTATGATGGTGGTGCTCACTTAACCGGTTTTCGTACTGCTCTTACCCGTGTTGTTAAAGAATACGCCATCAAAAATAATTTAATTGATGAAAAATCATCCAAAAAACTAGCCAACTTTACCTCCGATGACCTCAAAGAAGGTTTAAGCGCTATTGTCTGGATCAAGATGACCAGTTCTGAAATTCAATTCGAGTCTCAAACCAAAACCAAACTAAACAACTCCGAAGTCCAGTCAGCTGTTTATCAAGTCGTAAAAAATCAACTAGAGGACTATCTTGAAGAAAATCCCAACATCGGAAAAATCATTATCGGAAAAATCATTCTTGCCGCCAAAGCCAGAATGGCTGCTCGAGCCGCTAGAGACGCCGTTGTTCGCAAAGGTATTCTTGACGGCCTTGCTCTTCCGGGTAAACTAGCCGACTGTCAAAGTAGGGACCCAGCCGAATGCGAACTATATATAGTTGAGGGAGACTCAGCTGGTGGTAGTGCTAAACAAGGAAGAGATCGTGCCACTCAAGCTATCTTACCTCTAGGTGGAAAAATTCTTAACACTGAAAGAGCCCGTCTTGACAGAATCATCGAGTTTGAAGAAATCAAAGATCTTATCATCGCTCTCGGGGCAGGAATAGGGGAGTCTCTAGAACCAGAAAAAATCAAGTATCATCGCGTCATCATCATGTGTGACGCTGACGTCGACGGTCACCACATCGAAACTCTTCTCCTAACATTTTTCTTCCGTCACATGAGACCGATCGTAGACGCAGGTCACATTTACCTCGCCATTCCTCCTTTATTCAAAATCAGTCATGGTAAAACCGAAAAATATGTTTATAGCGACAAGGAAAAGAATGACTATATTAAAAAGATAAATAAAACAAAAGATACAAAATACACCCTACAACGTTACAAGGGGTTGGGAGAAATGAATCCTGAACAACTCTGGCAAACCACCATGAATCCAGAAACTCGTACCATAAAACAGATTAAGGTCGATGACGCCGTCAGAGCTGACGAAATATTCGACATTCTCATGGGGTCCAATGTTCCACCTCGTAAAAAATTCATTCAATCTCACGCCCAAGCGGCCACTCTAGACGTTTAAATTAAAAAAACATGCCCTTACTTACTAACTTCAACATCAACCTCTTCCTTTCATTCATCTTCGCATCATCCATTTTCGCCCTCTTTGTCGCCATCATTCTCATCCGCCAAGTTCTTTCTCATGACCCAGGTAATTCTAAAATGCAAGAAATTAGTCAAGCCATTCTTTCTGGGGCTAATGCTTATCTTAAAAGACAGTTTATCTCCGTCACCCCCTTTGTTATTATCCTTGCTGTTTTTCTTTACTTCACTAACTCTCAATCTCTTTTAGCTCTACCTCGCTCCGTTGCTTTTGTTGTTGGAGCTATCTTCTCCGCTCTTATTGGCTATATTGGCATGAACATCTCAACTCGAGCTAACTCCCGTGTCACTGAAATTGCCAGAAAAGGTTTTGGTCCCGCTTTAACTCTATCTTTCAGAGCCGGAGCCATCACCGGTATGCTTACTGTTGGTCTTGGGCTTCTAGGAGCTACTACTATCTACTATCTTTATGGTGCTCAGGCCTCTCACGTTCTAATTGGTTTCGGTTTTGGTGGTAGTCTTATGGCTCTCTTCATGAGAGTTGGTGGTGGTATCTATACCAAAGCCGCCGATATCGGTGCTGACTTAGTAGGAAAACTAGAAAAAAGAATTCCTGAAGACGATCCTCGCAATGCAGCGGTTATTGCCGACCTAGTAGGGGACAACGTTGGCGACTGTGCCGGCATGGCCTCTGATCTCTTTGAGTCTTATGAAGTTACCCTTCTTGCTACCCTCATTCTTGGTACCGCCACCTTCGGAATATCCGGTATCCTTTATCCACTCTCAGTCATGGCTTTAGGTATCTTTACTTCATTCATTGGTGTTTTTGCAGTCAAACCTAAAAAGAATGCCAGTATTAAAAAGGGTATGGGAAGTATTCTCTCCTCTTTTATTCTCACCTCTGCTCTCTCAATTGTTGGTTTCTTTGTTTTAGCCAAACTTTTTGTTGGAGACTACCGTGTAGCCATTGCTTCAACCATAGGTATTATCCTTTCTATTATTATCTTCGTCCTCACCGACTTTGCCACTGGTGATCATGACCAAGTCAAAGAAATCGCCAAACAATCACAAACCGGAGCCGCCAACACCATTCTTTCTGGAATGGTCTCAGGTTACTCATCTGCAGTCTGGTCAATTCTGGCCATTAGTGTCACCATCATCGCTTCAGCCTCTCTTTTTCCAGACGCCATCACTACTGCCTACGGCATTGCTTTAACTGGTATGGGTATGCTCACCACCACCGGACTAATCGTTTCTATGGACTCTTACGGTCCCATCGCAGACAACGCCGGCGGTATCGCTGAAATGGCCGGCATCAGAGGTAAAGCTAATCAAGTTCTGGCCAAACTAGACTCCATTGGTAACACCACCAAAGCTGCCACCAAAGGCTTTGCTATCGCCTCAGCCGTCATTGCCGCTCTCGCTCTCTTCGAGGCTTATCTTACCGACGCTCAAATTACTGGTATTAATGTGGCCCATCCTTTAATTTTTGTCGGCTTCCTCATCGGCGGAGCCACTCCTTTTCTCTTCTCAGCTCTTACCATTGATGCTGTTTCTGACAGTAGCTTTTCTGTCATTAAAGAGGTTCGTCGTCAATTTAAAAAATATCCTGGCATCATTAAAGGCACCCAAAAACCCAATTACGCCCGTGTTGTTGATATCACCACCAAGTCTGCTCTCAACTCTCTCATTGCTCCCGCTCTTTTAGCCATCATTGTTCCTATTCTGGTCGGCTTCCTCTTAAAAGCAGAAGCTCTCGGAGCTTTTCTAGCCGGTGCCATCCTCACTGGTCAGTTACTTGCCGTCCTCATGTCAAACTCCGGTGGAGCATGGGACAACGCTAAAAAAATGATCGAGCAAGGTCTCTATGGTGGTAAAAAATCCGACACCTATGACGCCGCCGTTATTGGTGACACTGTTGGGGATCCACTAAAAGACACCGCTGGTCCATCACTCTCAGTTCTCCTAAAAGTTCTTAACATGGGAGCTCTTCTCATTGTTCCCCTCATCATATCCACTCCCGTCTTAACTCCTATTCACCTCACCATCCTCTCTATCCTTGCTTTTATCTTAATCTTTTTTGTCTGGAAAAATCAAAAAATTTAATCCCTTTAATTAACCTCGATAATCGCTTTTTAAACAAGATTAAAAATGTTGATATATCAAGTAAAAGTGTACTGGATTTTAAGGCAAAAAAACGTTAAAATAAAGTAGTAATCAAACCTAAAATATGTCGGACTCAAAAACACCTATTACAGAACCAGAAGACTCTACAGAAAAACTAAACTCCAGTAACGGTAATGGTTTTGATACCACACCTCAAGTTACTCCTTTTGGTATCGTCAAACCCACCAGCATCATCAAGGAAATGGAGAAATCCTATGTTGACTATGCCATGAGCGTTATCGTCTCCCGCGCCCTTCCTGATGTCCGTGACGGTCTTAAACCAGTTCATCGTCGCATTCTCTTTGCCATGAAAGAAATGGGATTAACCCACAAAAGCACATACAAGAAATCTGCTCGTGTTGTCGGAGAAGTTCTTGGTAAATATCATCCCCATGGTGACCAAGCCGTCTATCAATCCATGGTACGTTTGGCTCAAGAGTTTGCCATGCGCTATCCTCTCGTTGACGGACAAGGTAACTTTGGCTCAATCGATGGTGACTCAGCCGCCGCCATGCGTTACACCGAAGCCCGTCTATCTAAAATATCTCAAGAACTAACCCAAGACCTAGACAAAGACACCGTCGAGTTTGGAGACAACTTTGATGGTAGTCAGAGAGAACCTCTGGTTTTACCCACAAAGCTACCCAATCTTCTTCTCATGGGCTCAGATGGTATTGCTGTTGGTATGGCCACCAAAATTCCTCCTCACAACCTTAAAGAGGTTGTCCAGACCGTCCAGTTCCTCATTGACCACTCTAAAGTAAAACTCACCACCAAACCAAAAACAAAAGACATTGAAAAAACCGACTATCATCAACTGATAGGAGACCTTGACACCAACACAGACATCCAGTCATTAATTGACCATCTTAAAGGACCAGACTTTCCTACTGGCGGCATTATCTATGATCAAAAAGAAATTGAAAAACTCTACTTCACCGGTAAAGGTAATGTCGTTGTCCGTGGTATAGCCGAGATAGTTGAAAACAAAACCAACCGTTATCAAATTCTCATCAGTGAACTTCCTTATCAAGTCAACAAAGCCCGTCTCATTACTAAAATGGCCGACCTAGTTAAAAATAAAAGAATCGAAGGTATATCAGACATCAGAGACGAATCTGACCGTAAAGGTCTTACCATTGCCATAGATCTTAAAAGAGACGCCAAACCAAAAAGTGTTCTTAATCGTCTATATAAATACACTCAACTCCAATCTAGTTTTCCTGGAAACATGGTTGCCCTTACTTCACAAGGAGACCCTCAGCTTCTCAACTTAAAACAAATTCTCGTCGAGTATCTTCGTCACCGTCAAGGAGTAATTGTCCGCCGCTATCAATTTGATCTTAAAAGCGCCAAGGCTAGAGCTCACATTCTAGAAGGACTCCTTATCGCCTTAGCCAGTATCGATGAGGTTATCCAGACCATCAAAAAGAGTAAGGACACTCCCACAGCCAAAACAAACCTAATCAAGAAATTTAAACTTAGTTCTCTACAGACCGACGCTATTTTAGAAATGCAGCTTCGTCGACTAGCTGCTCTTGAAAGACAAAAAATTGAAGAGGAACATAAACAATTGCTTCAATTTATCAAAGAGCTAACTTTAATACTAATTAAACCAGAAAAGGTACTTCAAATTATTAAAGAAGAGCTTGAAGAACTGTCTAAAGTCTACGGAGACGCTAGACGCACCAAAATTGTTAAATCTAAAGTAGGGGAATTCTCAGAAGAAGATCTCGTCCCTAATGAAAAAACCATAGTTACCCTCAC
>CAZBRK010000001.1:24786-28893 GCA_964494445.1 uncultured Pseudomonadales bacterium | reverse complement strand
AATGTGAACTATACCAGTCCCTTCTTCCATGGTGACGAAGTTGGCAGAGTAGATCATAAAATCGGCTGGTTTAGAGTCATAGTAATCGTACAAAGGAGTAAAACTTTTACCTAAAAGTTGTTCACCCTTAAAGGTCTCGATAATTTCTGGTTTGTCACTCTTAAAAACAGCTTCGATTCTTTTACTAGCCAAAACAAATATTTCTTCTTTGAACTTAACCCTGGAGTAATCCTCATCTTTGTTAACCGCCAGAGCAGTGTTGGATGGTAAGGTCCAAGGAGTGGTTGTCCAGGCCAAGAAGCGATCATCAGATTCAGAGTCTTTAAATTTAACAAAAATGGCCGTATCGGTTACATCTTTATAACTATTGTCCATAGCTACCTCAAAGTTGGAGATAGGGGTAGAACAGCGAGGACAAAAAAGAGAAACTCTTTTACCTTTATAGATCAAGTCCTTGTTATAGAGTTGTTTAAAAACCCAGAGAACAGACTCCATGTAATCCGTGTCCATGGTGCGATATGAGTTTTTAAAATCAACCCAACGTCCAATACGGTCTATATACCACTCCCATTCATCGGAAATTTCACCAACATAATTGGCACAAGCTTGAGTAAACTTACCGATACCAATTTCCTCAATATCTTTTTTAGACTTAAGACCAAGTTTTTCTTCAACCTTGTTCTCGGCCGGTAAGCCGTGACAGTCCCAACCCCAGACACGTTCAACGTGTTTACCTTTCATGGTTTGGAAACGAGGAATTACGTCCTTGATGATACTACCAAGCAAGTGACCATAGTGAGGCAGACCTGTGGCAAAAGGAGGGCCATCGTAAAAAACATACTCTTCAGCACCTTGACGTTGGTTAACAGATTCCTCAAAAATGTTTTCCTTTTTCCAGTAACTCAAGACGTCTTCTTCTAGTTGAGAAGGTGAGTAAGAAAGATCGAGTGATTTTATTTTTTTAGACATAAGGTAATAAAAAGCCCGCAAAACTGTGCGGGATTAGAGTCTAAAGTGACGGTACCATCTAATACTTTAACTTAATTAACAACGATAACGGGTTTGTCCGAGGAGTTCTAGTCAGGTGGAACCTTTTCTTCTCCTAGCTTGCCTGGTGATGGCCAGACTTAAACGCCTTTGAGTGATTTTCAATAAGGGTAATTATAACAAAAGAAACTTACTTGTTTCTTAAGAAAGCAGGAATGTCCAAATCATCTTCTATTTCCACTTCACTGTGCTCAATCTTGTCCATGTCAATTTTTTTAAGAGGTTTTTTCTTAAGCTCTTTTGGGGCTTTTTTTGATTTCTTAATCTCTTCTAAAGGTTTGTCTTCAACTGGAACAAACTGAGGTCGAACATTGTTCATTAGGTTCTGTAAATGGGCCCTGTTCTGATCAAATCCGGTAGCAATAACCGAGATCTTGATTTCACCCTTCATCTCTTCTCTAATGGTAGTACCAAAAATTATGTTGGCGTCTGGATCGGATGATTGAGTAATGAGGTTAGCAGCTTCATTAACTTCAGCCATGGAGATGTCTTTGTTACCAGTGATGTTAAAGAGAACTCCCCTGGCTCCTTCGATGTTGACCTCGAGTAAAGGTGAGTTTATGGCCATCTCAGCTGCTTTTCGAGCTCTGTTTTCACCAGAAGAAATACCGATACCCATCAGGGCGGTGCCAGCATTGGTCATGATGGCTCGAACGTCAGCAAAGTCAACGTTGATTAAGCCTGGAATGGTGATTAAATCAGAGATGCTCTGAACACCTTGAGCCAAGACAGAGTCTGCCAAAGCAAAGGCTTCAGTAAGAGACTGTTCTTTCTTAACTACCTCGATTATTTTTTGATTAGGGATGACGATAAGAGTGTCGACCTCGTCTTTAAGACGATCAACGCCTTCTTCAGCTTGAATCATACGGCGAGCACCTTCAAAACCAAAAGGTTTGGTGACAACGGCAACGGTTAAAGCACCAACGTCTTTAGCGATTTGAGCAATGACCGGGGCGGCACCAGTACCTGTACCTCCACCTTCTCCGGCGGTGATAAAGACCATGTCGGTATCTTTAAGAAGATTGGCTATTTTGTCGCGTGATTCTTCAGCAGCGGCTTGACCAATTTCGGGGTTTGAACCAGAACCCAGACCTTTGGTGAGCTTCTCCCCTATCTGAAGTTTGATGTCAGCATTGCTGGCCAATAAGGCCTGCATGTCAGTATTAACGGATATAAACTCAACCCCTTTAATGTTACCTTCTGTAACCATGAAGTTAACAGCGTTGTTACCACCACCACCAATACCCAAGACTTTAATCTTGGCAAAAGAATTGAGATCAGGTTTAACTAACGCCATGGCTTATAGCTTAACATATAATTTTTTTTAGGGCAGGAAAGATTTAAAGAAGCCGGAGACTTTTTTACCGACATCTTTAGTAGGAAATTTTTTGAAGACAGAACCAAAGTTAATAGAAGGAAGAGTTTTCTCTGGTACTACTCTAGAAGCACCAAAATTAATTAAACCAACAGCGGTAGCATAAGCAGGTGAGTCTATCTCTTCGGTTAGACCATGAAGGCCTGAAGGAGATCCAAGTCTGGTGGGTAGTTGAATAACTCGACGACAAGCATCAAGAGCAATAATTGTTTGACTGCCACCACCGGTAAGAACAATACCTGCGGGCGCTTGACCAGCGAAACCAGATTTTTTGATAGCAGAAGTGATCATGGAGAATATTTCATTCAAGCGAGGTCTTATAATCCCCTCGGTGAGAGTTTTACGAGAAATCTTCTTGACGTCCTCTTTAATACCCATCTTGGCTAGATTAATCTCGTCGGTAGACTTAAAACTGGTTGGATCACCTTTAATAGTAGAGATGTGGTGTTTGATCTTTTCAGCACTGTCTAAACTGACCATAAGACCGATAGCTAAGTCGTCGGTGATTTTACGAGCACCGATAGGAATGACTGTGGAGTAACTGCAAGCACCTTCAACATAAATACTGATGTTGGTTACTCCAGCACCAATATCGACCAAGATAACACCGAGTTCTTTTTCGGTTTCGGTTAAGATTGAGTGAGAAGAAGCTAGACCAGAAAAAACCAGAGCACTGACTTCAATACCGATTTCATTAATACACTTGGTGATGTTCTTGATGGCGGTAGTAGAACCGGTAACCAAGTGGGCTTCTGTTTCTAGACGAACACCTGACATACCAACTGGATCCTTGATGCCTTTTTGAGAGTCAACCACATACTCACGAGGAAGAACATGGATTATCTCACGAGAAGAAGGTAAGGAAATGGCTCGGGCGGCTTCAACAACACGAAAGATGTCTTCTTGGGTAATTTCCCCTTCTGGTTCTGTGATGGCGACTACACCTTGACTGTTCTGAGATTTAATATGTTCACCAGAGACGGATATAAAAGCAGAGTTGATGTTAAAACCAGCCATACGTTCAGCCGCTTCGACACAATCGGTGATGGAAGTAACAGCTTCTTCTATATTAACGATTTGCCCCTTACGAATACCCTTGCTAGGTAGAGTAGCAACACCAACCACATTAATCTTCTCAGGATTCTCTGAAGAAGGTAGAGTAATTAGACAAGTAACCTTGCTGGAACCGATGTCGATAGCGTTGATACTATTTGGTTTGGCCATATTTAACGTATAACGGGGTGCTCAAAGCGTAAATCAATCAAACGAGCACCTGGCTTGATTGTAGACAGTGAAGGGATAGATTGTAAAGCATATAAGCTGTCTTCCAAGGAAGAGGATATAGAAACAATGATATCAGGTGTACCCTCAGCATTCAAAAAATAGTTTGTATTAAAAAGATAACTCTTTTTTAAAGGCAGATTAAGTCTTACCTGATTGTAAATAGAGTAAAAATTAGACAACTGTTCTGGGGAAGGTTTTTGATTAAAGATAATCTTGATATCAGCAGTCTGATTTTCATTTGTGTAGATGTGTCCAGACGATTCTAGAAGATAGGACTGAGATGACTGAGAGGCTATAAAATTATCTAACTCCAGCAAAGGAGAAGAAAATGTAGCCGAGTCAGTAGCTTTAAAGGATAAAAAAGGTTCTTGGGTAACTAAGTAAACCTCTATAGGAAGAGC
>CAZBRK010000001.1:3958-24686 GCA_964494445.1 uncultured Pseudomonadales bacterium | reverse complement strand
AATTTAAGTAAGGAAGACGGTTTAAAAGAAGACTGTTTAATCCTAGTAGTCTTCTTTTTCTTTTTAGATAAGAGCATCTATTTCTTTGAGTATTTTATCGACAGCGTCTAAAGGTAGTCCTGAAGAGGAGGGTAGTTTTTTGGTAATAACTTTGTCAATAGCTTGGCTGAGGGTCTCAGAACTAAGGTCTTTTTCTTCAAGAACTAAGCTAGCAGTTTGTTTTTGAGCCAACTTGGCATTGAGAAACTGTTCATTGTGAGAGACCCAAGAGATAGGAATTAAGATGACTCGTTTGTTGAGTAGACTAAGTTCGTAGGTTTGGTGGGCTCCTGCCCGACTAATAACTAAGTAAGCAGATTGAAGGTACTTAGCGGCATCTTTAGTAAAAAAATATGGAGCATACTGATATCGTTTTTCATACTCACCTAAGGAAGCTTTTAGACGACGAGCCTTGTCAGCATCTTTAGTCATGGTGTTAGAACCGGTTTGATGGATAACTGTGTATTTTTTAACCAGCTCGGGTATAAGAGGAAAAACTGCCTGATTAATAACGTGAGAACCTTGTTTACCACAGGTAATATAGAGTAGTTTGGGGGTGTATTTTCTTTTAAGTGACTTGTCCATTAACTCGGCACGTAGAGGTAAACCAACAACTTTTGTCTTACCAGCAGGAAAATTAGACTGCGAACTACGATGAGTGAGAAGAATTTTCTCCACAAAAGGAGTGATGGCCTTGTTAGCCCAACCAACGGTAACGGTTTGTTCATGAGTAAGAGAAGGAATGCCAAGAAACCAAGCGGCGATGACGACAGGGACACTAATGTAACCACCGGAAGAAAATACTAAATCAGGTTTTTCCTGAATCAAGTAAATAAAGGCCTGGAAGAAACCAAGAATAATCTTGAGATACTCTAAAGGATTTTTTTGACGATAAAAACGACCCGTTTTAAGTTCTAAAAAGGGAATCTTTTGTTTAGTAACTTCCTGATACTCAGCTGAAAAACTTTTGCTTCCTCTTGTGGCAAACTTATGACCAATCCAAACAGGTTGATAACCTGCCTTACGAGCAGAAAGAGCAACTACCAAGGTGGAGTTGTGATGCCCACCAGTAAAGATTATCTTTTTCTTTTTCATGAGTTCTGTCTAGCAATACTAGCTAGTATACCTAATGAAGCGAAGGTACTGATAAGAGAGGTGCCACCATAGGAAATTAAAGGTAAGGGCATGCCGGTTAAAGGAAGTAAAGCCACCATCGAGCCAAGGTTAACAAAAATTTGGGTTAAGAGCAATAAAACAATCCCGGCAGATAGGAGCTTTTGAGGCTGAGAGGAGGCTTTAGAGGAGATTTTAAAGCCAGTTAAAACTAACAAAAGAAGGAGAACGACTAAGACTGAAGCACCAATAAACCCTAGTTCCTCGGCAATGACGACAAAAATAGAGTCGGTGGTAGATTCTGGCAGGTAAGCGTATTTCTGACGAGACTTGCCCAGACCAATACCGGTTAGTCCTCCAGAACCTAGTCCTAGGAGAATCTGATTAACGTGATATGAGGCTCCGAGAGGATCTTGAGTCGGGTCAAGAAAAGTAGTTAAACGGCGCATACGGTAAGAGGAGCTAAAAATTAAAAGTAGACCAACTCCACCCATAACAGCGATCACTGATAAAAGTTTCTTTAGGTCTGCCCCAGAAAGATAATAGAGAATAAAAGAAGTGGTGGCGATGATAACGGAAGTGCCCAGATCTGGCTGAAGTAAAAGTAAGGCTAAACTAAAGGCAATAAAACCTAAAAACTGAGTTAGGGTTCGGGGTTTAGACAACCAGAGGGAAAGATAAATGATTAAAGCCAGTTTAAAAAACTCTGAAGGCTGAAAGTGAATTGGACCTAAGACTAGCCAACGACGAGCCCCTTGAAGCTCTGGACCTAGACCGGGTATAAAAACCATAAACATAAGAATAAAAGAAAAAAGAAGTAAAGGTAAAGCAAATTGCTGAAAAACCTGAGGCTTTACTCGAGAAAGACCTAAAAACAAGACAATACCAACAAAAAGCCAGGCTAGTTGATTTTTAACAAAATGAAATTTGTCATTAAAGTCTGTAAAAGCCTCGACTACAGATGAGTTGTAGACAGCAATCAGACCAAGGAAAGATAGTAGTAAAGCCAAGAAAAATAAACGCCTGTATGGAGTGGCAAGAAAATTTTTTAAAGAAAACATCGTTAAAGGAGAGCTAACCAAAGACCAAAAACAACTAGGACGATGTTCATCAACCAAGCTCTCTGAACAATTTTGGGTTCAGACCAGCCTCTTTTAAGAAGCCAGTAGTGAATGGGGGCGATAGGAAGAATTCTTTTACCGGTTAACTTGACTGAGGCAATTTGAAGTAAGCTAGAAAAACCGTTTACCAAGAAAGGTAGACCAAAAATAAATAGGGCAGCAATTTTACCAGTAAGAAGACCGACAACGGCTAAGGTTGCACCAAAAGATAGAGCACCGACATCCCCCATAAAAATACGGGCAGGAAAAACATTAAAGTAGAGGAAAGCAATTAACCCTCCCAACCAGAAAGCGATAAAAAGAGAAAGAGGAATATCAAGGATAGAGGAGGAGAGGATGAGAAAACCAAAAAGGGAGATCATGAGTAATCCTGGAGCCAGACCATCCATGCCATCGGTGATGTTAACGGCATTAGAAAAAGCTACTACCAAAAAAGCGGCTAAAAGAATAAACCAGGGACCAAAACAAATGGTTCCTAAAAAGGGTATGTTGATAATATCGATGCCAAGATTAAAGTAGAGCAAGCCACCAATAACTAAACCAAGAACAGCCTGAATGGCAAATTTATGACCAGTTTTAAGACCGGAGTAGCCCATATGCTTCTCTAGCTCTAAAAAACCAACCACGTCATCATAAAGACCGAGAAGTCCAAAAGTAACAAAGGTAAAGAAAAGAACATTTATTTCTTCCTTGAGTGGATAAGAATGAGTGATCTCAACACCAAAAAGATTAAGAACAGGAAAAGCCAAGATAAAGAGAAGACTGACTATGACAAGGATGAGAAGTCCCCCACCTTCAGGGGTACGAGCCTTAGAGCGAATGTGTGAAGTGGCGGCGTCTCTCTTTGAAGAAGGAACTGCGGTTTTACGTTTGTAAAAACGAAAACGGTATAAAAAGTTAATAAAAGGAACAATGGCTAAGCTGTGAATGATGAAGGAAAGAACAATGATTCCTAAGATAATTGCCATACTTATTATATTTTAACTTTAATAAGCCTTAAAGTAAAAGCTGTTTAGCAATGTCAAACCAAAGAGGAGCGGCTGTTTCTGATCCCCAAGGAGATGTTTGAGGTTCGGTAAGAGTGACCAGCATGGTGTATTTTGGTTGTTGAGCAGGGAAAAATCCAATAAAGCTGGTAATGGTTTTTTCTTCATCATACTTACCTTCAATAGGGATCTGGGCAGTACCGGTTTTACCAGCAATACTGATACCTTCTGGTTTAGCCCACTTAGCCTCACCCTTATTAACGGCTTCGACTAAGATTCGAGTAATTTGAAGAGAAGTTTCAGGACTGATAACGGAGACTTCTTTCTGAGCAGAGCTGGGAACACCATCTATGGACTGAATCAGGGTGGGAGGGATAAGGTTGCCCGAGTTGGCTAGAGCATTAAAGGCAGTAATTAACTGCAAACGAGTAATGGCAATTCCTTGACCAAAAGAGTTTGTAGCCAGATCAGTGGAAGCCATACGTGAAGGGTCTTTTAGTTTAGAGGTAGTTTCTTCTTGAAGTTCGATACCGGTTAAGTTGTCAAAACCATATCTTTGAAAGTACTCAATCATTTTTTCATTACCCAGTTTACGAGCCACAAAAACCATCCCGGTGTTGTCCGAGTTGACAATAACTTCGGTCATGGTGCTGTCAGGGTGATAGACTTCGTCCCAAGTCCTAATAACATACTCTCCAATAACCACAGGACCAGAACAAATATCACAAGTAGTATCTGGTTCGATTAAGTCTTCATTAAAAGCGGCTGCCATGATCAAAGGTTTAAAAACAGAACCTGGTTCAAATAAGTCGGCCACGATAGGGTTCTTGAATAAGGAAGAGTCATATTCAGGGTAATTTCCAGGGTGATAGGTCGGATAGTTAGCCATGGCTCTAATCTGGCCTGTTTGAGAATCAATAACGATAACACTGCCGGTCTTGGCACCATAACGTTCTACCCCTTCCTTTAAGACTTTTTCAAGCAAAAACTGTTCTGTTTTGTCTATGGTGGTAACTAAAGAGCGCCCAGATTGACTTTGAAAAAAACTGTACTGGCCAATGAGAATGGGATTTCCATAAGCATCTTTCTCTGTTTTGACCTTACCAGAACGACCTTTAAGTTGACGATCAAAAAAGCCTTCTAGACCAAAATAGCCCTGCTCTTGACCAGCAATATCTTTACCAACAAAACCAAGTAAGTGAGCTGAAAGACTGGCTTCTGGGTAATAACGGATAAACTCATTTTCTAGACCCAGACCAGCCACAGAAAGAGTGTTAATAGCCTCTTTTTGTTCTTCATTTAAGTAGTGTTTAAGTGAAATCCAGTTAGAAGAAAGTGAGAAACGATCTTCAAGAAACTCTTCTGTTTCTTTAAGCATGTCTTCAGTGGTAATAATCTCAGCACCAGGACTAGCTGGAGGTGGAGGTGGGGCAAGGAGAGGAGAAAGTAGGTCAACGACTTCTTGAGTTTCCTTTTCTAGTTGGGGCTTGTAAACAAAAAGATGGTAGAGCTGTTTAGTGCCAGCAAGCAGGAGACCATCACGGTCATATATGTCCCCTCTCTTGGCTTGAAGTAAAGTGGTTTCTTGATGTTGACGATTAGCCTTGGTGGCCAGTTGAGGACCACGGATAATTTGCCAGTAAAAAAGACGAATGAGGATGAGGATAAAAAGTACTGGAGTGAGACGAGCGATGATCTTAAGCCTAAAGGATGTAAGCTGAGAACCAGACTTATTCATGACTCAATGATAAGGGAAGTTGGGCGACGGAGCTAGAGTCAGAGAAGATGACGGCTTTTTTAATAGAATGAAAACCAAGATTTTCAGCTTTAGTGGTCAAAACTTCTAGATTGTTCATGGAGTTTATCTGATAACTCATGAGTCTATTTTCTTCTTGAATTAGTTGTGTCTGAGCATAAAGTTCATCAACGACAACACCTTGAGTAGCCAAGGTATTAGTGGCCACTAAATTAGCCACAACCAAGATGGCGGCAATCGAGTAAACGGTAATGATAAGTTGTTTTAAAGTTTTGTTCATGTCTAATTTTTTTGCAGAATTCGGAGCTTAGCGCTACGAACTCGAGGATTAATTGTTAATTCCTGTGAGTCAGGTACTAAAGGTTTCTTATTAATAACACGAAGAGAGTGTTTTTCGGCTTCCTGGGAAAATTTCTTAACTAATCGATCTTCACCAGAATGAAACGAAATGACACCGAGATGGCCTTTAGGAGCAAGTAGGGTTGGTAGTTGAGGTAAGGTGTCTTGAATGACTTCTCTTTCTAGATTGACAGCCATGCGTAAAGCCATAAAGACTTTGGTAGCAGGATGGACTGAGGTTTTTTGCTTTTTAGCTCTAGCTACAAGATTTGATAGTTGTTGAGTAGTAGTAATTGGATGTTCTTTTCTTGTGTTAACAATGACTGAAGAGATTTTGTTCATCTCAGGCTCATCGACTAAAGAAAATAGCCTGACTAGTTCTTTTTTACCCAAGGCTTGAAGTAAATCAGCCGCGGTAACCTGAAGATTAGGATCCAGTCTCATGTCTAGAGGTTGGTCTGTTTGAAAACTAAAACCTCTTTGAGGAGAAAGAACTTGATACTGGGACGGTCCTAAATCAGCCAGAATGGCGTTAAAGAGAGGTAGATGGAATGATTTAGCTAAGGAGCCAATATCCTTCATGTTGGCGTTAATAATCAGCCAAGTAAATTCAGGTAAAGAGTCTAGTTGTTGCTGAGGGTTAAGTATTAAAGGAGAAAACTTGTCAGAAACAAAGCTTGTGGCTCTTTGTATGGATTCAGGGTCTATATCTAGACTAACTACCTTAACACCGGCTTCAAGAGCTTCCTGAGTGTGTCCCCCGTCCCCCAGAGTGAGGTCAAGGAGATAGTCACCTGATTGAAGATGAAGCAGTTCTAGTATGCGTCCAGCAAAGGCGGATTGATGACGAGGAACTGAGTTAATCATATTTCCAGTTCAGCTAATTGATCATCAATTTTGTCCATTTGTCGTGTTACTTTTTCAATGTGCTGGTGATAGAGAGACTTGTCCCAGATTTCAATTCTGGTTAGAGCCCCAGCTATCACTACTTGTTTTTTTAGGCTTGCTTGATCTCTTAAGTGTTGAGGAAGAAGGGTGCGTCCTTGTTTGTCCAGATCCAGGTTGACGGCTGACTGAACCATTAGTCGAGTGAATTTTCGAGCGTTGGGATTGGTTAGAGACAGAGAGGCCAGCTTCTTGGAGAGCTTTTGCCAGTATGAGTCGGGAAAAAGAAAGAGGCATCCATCCAGCCCCCAGGTGATGACGCCACCAGATTGAAGTTGGGGTCGAAAAGGGGAAGGAATCGCTACTCTGCCCTTGTTCTCGATTTGATGATAGTGTCGTCCAATAAACATAATGCATACGGGCAGTTTCTGTTAATTTTGAGGGTGAATTCTACTACTAGAGGATGGTTCACCACTTGTCACCACCTCCCAGTATGGGCAAATGAACTACTACTGTCAAGAGGCAGTTTGTACTAGTTTTACCGGTTAAAGTAAGGGGGTATTTTATCTACTGAATAAGAACTATTGGACCTAAAACGTAGATGGTTTGAGTTTCTTCTTTACCATTAAGGTCGTCACGAATAATATCAACCTCACGAGACCATGGTTGTTGATCTAAAGAAAAAGCAACTTGATCATCCTCAGACTCAAAATCAACAGATTGATACTCTTCCCCGTCATAAACCATGACTGAAGTAATATTTTTAGCCCTGACGACCATGTCACCAGAGATCTTGGAAGAAGTAGAGGTGATGGCTAGAGGGTAGAGATATGGATCTGAGTCCAGACCAGCAGGTAAACCAAGGGTGTCTATTAAAAGCTGATTACCAAGACTAGAAGATGGTGTGTAAGTAAAACGACCATCAACAGTGGTTACTTCATCAGAGTCAATAAAAACAAAACTACCTTTAAGAATGTGCTGAGTTTTCTCATTTTTCAAAGCTATTCTGATCTTGGTAGAACCAGAGACTAGTTCCTTGTCAAAACTACACTTCCCCCCTGCGGAACAACTACCGAGTAAAAAAGCTTGGGAGAAAGCTTCAGAACCAGGAGAGGAGATGGTGGAACGAGCTCCTTTGAGCAAGTCACCAGAAAGATACTCAAGATCAACAGTGGCTGACTCAACTTCATCAGCCTGGTCAAGATAAAGAGTTATGAGTTTACCGGTTGAGTGTTGAGTGAGCAGAAAAAGAGGACGGCGGGAGTACTCGAGCTTGTTTATGAGAAGCTTGGACTCATCAACCACATCAGCTGAGTCTTTCTTACCACAAGCAGAAAAGATTAAAGCAGGAATGATTAATAGGAAAGGGAGGACTTTTCTCATAAAGACTAGTATTTCAGGAAAGCATCAAGCTTGTCAAGACTAACAACTTCCTGTTTGGTGGTGTCGCGATGCCTAACGGTAACAGTGTCTTTCTCAAGAGTGTCAAAGTCTATGGTTACACAGTAAGGAGTACCAATCTCATCTTGAGCATAGTAGCGCTTACCGATATTACCTCTCTCATCCCAGGCCACATTGGTTTTGGTAGATAGTTGTTCATAAACTTTCTGGGCTTTGGCGACAATTTCAGGCTTGTTCTTAAGTAGAGGGAAAACGGCTACTTTATATGGAGCTAGTTTAGGATCAAGGGCGAGATAAACCCTTTTCTTGTCTTTGTCTTCACGGTAAGCATCAAGGAGGAAAACTAGAGCGGCTCTGTCGGCTCCAGCAGAGGTCTCGATGATCCAGGGAATATAACGCTCACCATCAGGAGTAATGACACTGAGATCCTTGCCTGAATATTTTGAGTGACGACTTAAGTCCCAGTCGCCTCGGTTGTGAATACCTTCCATTTCTTTCCAACCACCAAAATCGGTTTTGTACTCAATGTCCTCAGCGGCTTTGGCGTAGTGAGCCATTTTGTCTTTAGGATGAGATTGTAAACGAAGCTTATCTTTGTCTAATCCAAGAGAAACATACCAGTCTAAACGTTTCTGTTTCCAGTACTCAAAGTACTTGTTCGCTTCTTTTTCGTTTGGTTTAATGAAAAACTGCATTTCCATCTGTTCAAATTCTCGGGTACGGAAAGTAAAGTTTTTGGGAGTAATCTCGTTACGGAAAGCTTTACCAATCTGAGCAATACCAAAGGGAATTTTTTGACGAGAGGAGTTTAGAACGTTAAGGAAGTTAAGATATATACCCTGGCAAGTTTCACCCCGAAGATAGACAGGGTCTTTGTTCTCGTCGGTAACCCCCAACTTAGCTTCAACTAAAAGATTGAAGTTCTTGGGTTTAGTAAACTCCCCTCCACAATCTGGACACTTGGTTTGTTTTTGTTCCTCTAAAAGGTCAACACGGAAACGATGGTGACACTGTTTACACTCAACCAAAGGATCGGTGAAGTTTTCAATATGACCAGAAGCTTCCCATGTTTTAGGGTGCATAAAGATGGCAGAGTCTAGACCAACTATGTCTCGATTGTCATGAACCATTGTTTTCCACCAGTAACTCTTAAGATTATTTTTTAACTCAACTCCGAGTGGACCGTAGTCATAGACGCTAGAAAAACCACCGTAGATCTCTGATGAAGGGAATATGAAGCCACGACGTTTGGCTAAGGAAACAATCTTGTCTAGAGTAGTAGGTGAACTCATAAGTGTATTTTAGCTTATTTATTTTAACTTGATCTGTTTAGTTTTTAGGCGACGACTAATGATGTTTTCAAAGTGAGATATTAGACTATCAGGAGCAATCTTCTTGGGTAGAGGGTAACCTAGGTGTTTGAGTAAGTAAAGCTGAAACTCAGTAGAAAGTTGACGCGAAGCCTGACTGTATTCAAGTTGATTAAGCTTGGTGAAGTAGTTTTTTAAGGAAATAAATAACTGCTTATCTTTCTGTCCTTGGGCCAAGATGTAATTAAGAATCTCGGTGATGTAAAAGGCAGAGCGGGAAAAATGAAGACTTGATTTGAGATTCTCGAAATCACTGATCAGCTCCACTTGAGTCAATATTTGAGGTGAACGTCCACGAGCTACTTGAAACTTAACTAAGTTGAGTAAGTCTAGGTGGCCAGACTTGCGAGACTTGGGTCGACGAACTCCTTTAGCTAAGAAATCAACAAAGCCATGTTCTTGAGTAACCAGACTGGCGTATTTGTCAGCTTCACCACCGTCAACTAAACGAATAACTATACCCAGATCAGTGAAGGAAGGATTCATAAACTATTCTAAAACCAACTCTTGATCAAAGTCGATAGCGTACTCAAAAGGAGTACCGTTGTAGATGATGGAGTGAGTAATGGCGGGCTTACCTGGTTGTTTTTGAATAAAGAGACGGTAAGGTTCTTGTAAAGCAAAGGGTAAACGATAGGTAAAGACAAGTTTGCTGGATGACTGAGGTCTCATGGTGAAGAATACCTCGAAAACGGTTTTGCCCAAGTCCTCCCCTACTTTCTCTTCTACCTCAGAGCCAACTACTGAGATAAGTTCACTACCCAAAGGAACATAGAGTCTAACCCAGTCACGATAAGTACCGTTGAGACAAAGTTCTCCAGCTTCTAGATTACAGTTAGAGCCCGGTTCAGGATTGTTGTAGTTAAGAGTAACGATTTTGGTAATGGTTCCACCTGACACCTCTATCTCTTGTTCAACATCACGCTGAATGAAAAGGTCTGATTTAGCACCACCAAAGTTACTGTCATTAACATGAAGATAGTCTTGATCATACTCAGTGATACGACCAGCGGCGTTAAAGTCTTCGGCTATGGATTGAGTAGTCTCGTCCATAAAGTAGAAGAGAAGGTGTTTTTGATTAATGGAATCAAGGCCAACATTAAGAAGAGTGGGCCAGAGATGTTTGGGACTTCCCATGGCATTGGCTAAAAGAGAGTGCATTAAAGGACCAAGAACTGCTTTACGACCAACCCTAACAGCGCTACCTGGCCTATCTGCAATTTCTTCGAGTGCGTAGACAACCTGCGGACAGTCACAACGAGGATCATTTTCTGCACTAAAGTTTCCCCAACCACTGACACCGATAGGACCAATAATCTTTAGAATCTCAACTGGTAAAGAGGTATCTATAGCAATGATGCCGTCGATCTGAGTTAGACCAGGAATATCCCGGTAGTTTTCCATGAAAGTATCCATAGAAGACTTAAAGTCAGGAGAAAGATTCATGTTACGTAAATTCCAGTATGTCTCGTTTAAGTATTTTTGAATTGCTTCTGGAGCCTTAACACTTCCACTCCAACGAGCATCAAGATCATAGATATCGTAAGAACCCAAAGGTTCTATCTTGCCCTGAGAAACCTTGATGTAGGCATAGGCAGTCATGAAACCGCCTGTAGGACGGATCTCAGCATCGTTCTGGAAAAGTAACATGTAAAGTTTAGGGTCTGGATTTCCAAGTAGAGTGGGTAGAAGTTTAATTAAAGGTTTCGCCTGAACCATTAAGGTGGCGGTGTCTGATAAACCTGATTGAATTTGGTAGATTTTAGGCCTGATGGACTTACCTAAAAATGAGTTGGGGTAACGACCAAGTTTTATTTTAGATAGTGACTGGTTGGCAACTTCTAAGTGTTCAGCGATACCGTCAAGCTGGGGTGATATCTTGTCTAAGGTTTCAGCTAAAAAGATGATTCTGTTTTCTATGGAGTCAAACTCTGGCTTGTCTTCTTGTTCCTGATCTACTTTAAAACCAAGCAGGTCAGAGTACGGCTCGATGGCTTTAATACCTTCTTTACCCGCAGTGATAAGAGAATGGGAAGCGGTTAAGACGGCTTGACCATCCTTGAGATAACCACCATAGAAAGGAATGAATCTCAACCAAGAAATGATTTTATAAGAGGACTGAATTTTATTTATTGATGCTTCGAGTTCGTCCAGATGCTGGTTAACGGCGATTAGATCTTTCTCCTGAACACTAGTGGTGATTTGAGAAATTGATGAAGAAGCTGACTGGGTTTGTTTCTTGATAGAAAGAGCAAAAACACCAGTGACTAAGATTAAGAAAAGAAAAAAACCAAGAAGTACAAGGAGACCAATCTTTACAGGCTTAGGTAAATGAGGAAACTTGATCTTGGAAAGAAATTTCTTAGATTTGGTCTGAGGAGAGACTGTCTCTGGTTTTACTTCCGGAGAGGGCACTACTTTTTTATCTTGGAGGTCAATCTTACTTGGCAGTTTCATTGTTTTAAAAGCTTACCACTTACTAATCATAGCAAATGGTGTCTTGAAGATAATAAGAAAATCTTCAATTAAAGAACGTCTCTTGGCATACTGAGAATCAATTTCAACCCTCTTGTTCCAGGGAATATCATTTCTACCTGATACTTGCCAAGGGCCAGTCAAGCCCGGCTTGACGGTTAGACTTATCTTTATTAAAGGAATGATTTTTTTGCCATAACGTTTCTTGGCATCCTCAATTTCTGGTTGGACATAGGCACGAGGACCAACCAAGCTCATGTCCCCTTTGATGATGTTTAAGACTTGTGGCATCTCGTCAATTGAAGTTTGACGAAGCATACGGCCAATTCTGGTAATACGAGGATCATCTTTGATTTCTAGTTTCCAGCCAGATTTTTTGTATTTTTCATAAAGTTCTTTGTTTTGCAACCAGTACTCAACGGCATGAGCAGGCTTACCGTTTTTGTCGGTTAACATTTTCATACTACGAAACTTAAACATGTTGAAAGGTTTTCCACCTTTACCTACTCTTTCAGGACAGTAGAACAAGGGGCCTTTGGAGTCTAGTTTAAGAAGAATGGGAATAATGACCCAAACAGGAAAAAAGAGAATAAGCAGAAATAAGCCCGCAATGATATCTACTGTTCTTTTAACAAGGTTATAAAACATTAAAGAAATTTATTTTTATTTTTTTCCTTAAGATACTCTACCACTTTTTTGATATCTTGGGCTTTGTCTTTGTGACAAACGACTAAAGCATCATCGGTATCCACGATGATAAGGTTGTCGACACCAACGGTAACAATTAGCTGGTCATCGAAATGAATTAGGTTGTTGGTAGAGTTGATACCAAAGTATTCTCCCTCATCATCACCTTGAATAATGGCATTTTTGTCTTTGTCTTTTTTGCTCAAGTCATAAACGGATTTCCAGTCACCAACGTCATCCCAACCAAATTTACCCGGAATGAGAACCATACGTTTAGTTTTTTCTGAGATGGCAATGTCAAAAGATTCAGAACGAACCTTAGAGAACTCTTTTTTAAGAACCATCTTTTCCCTGAAAGTACCAGCTGCTTTTTTAACCGCAATAATGTTCTTGTAAATATCAGGGGCGTGGGCTTTAAATTCCTCGAGTAGTAACTGAGCAGGGTAAACATAGTTGTTGGCATTCCAGAAGTAATTACCGGCTTTGAGGAATTTTTCGGCTGTTTTGAGATCTGGTTTTTCTTTAAAACCTTTCATCTTTAAAACATTAAAACCATCTGTCTGACTAAGTTTTTTACCTGACTCAATATAGCCTAGGCCAGTATGAGCAAATTCGGGCACTAAACCAACAGAGACCATGATGTTTTGTTTAAAAGCAGTTTTGGCAGCGGCTTTAAGAGTGTTGATGTAGGTAGTCAAATTGCCAATTTGATGATCAGTAGCCAGATTGATAATGACAGCTTGAGGATTTCTCTTGTGAATATAGGCAGCGGCTGTTCCCATGGCCATGGCGGTGTTCTTCTTTTGTGGTTCACCAATAATGTTTTTTCTAGGAATTTGAGGTGATTGGCGACGAACATCATCAATGTAGTCTTTGTTGGCAGCGACAAAGATTCTCTCAGGAGGAACTATTTTTTCGGCTCGAGCAATGGTTTCCTGGAAAAGAGTTCGACGACTAAGAATGGGAACAAACTGTTTAGGAGTCTGTTTACGAGAACGAGGCCAGAGACGAGTACCGGTCCCTCCTGCCAAAAGGCAGATGTAGGTATTTTTTAAATAGTCTGATTTTGATGTTTGTACCATAGTCTTTTAACTTTATCAGAAAATTGTTGATTAAATCCACTTGCAGAGAATTTGGCTGCTTGCTGAAGACAAAGAGAAGGTTTAATTTTATGCTCCCCTGCCTCAAAACGACGAATTGCATCGATTAAAGAACTGGGTGTTTGTTTTTTAAAGAAAAGGCCGGTTTCTTGATCAACGACGGTTTCCAAGGCCCCACCCTGAGCATAAGCAATAACTGGAGTACCTGAAGCTTGAGCTTCCAAAGGAATTAAACCGAAGTCTTCAAGTTGAGGGAAAATAAGAGCTTTAGCCTGACGATACTGGGAGATAAGTTCTGAGTCACTAATCTGACCAAGAAAACTAATGTTTGATTTGGCTAATGACTTAAGACGTGATTTTTCTGAGCCGCTTCCAACTACAACTAAAGGCAAACCGAGCTGATTAAAGGTTTTAATAACCAAGTCAGCTTTTTTGTACGGAACTAGACGAGAGACGAGCAGATAAGATCCTCGTTGAGATAGTTTTTTAGGCTTGTTTTTTGAGTAAAACTTGTCCTCTATTGAGGGGTAGATGATGTCGGCTTGACGATTATAATATTTCTTTATTCTTCTTTTAACTTCATCGGAAATAGCGATATATCGGTCTGGTCTTTGTGCATTGATGTAATCTGTTGAACGAATAGTTTTTTTAATCATTTTAGGTAGTAGCCTCATCTTTATGTCTTTTTCATACTCAGAAAAACCCTGCCAGAGATAGCGAGTGGGGGTAAGGCAGTAGCAAATATGGAGAGTTTCAGGCTTAGTAATGACCGCCTTGGCGTCAGCACTAGTAACTGAGATGACCACATCATACTGGTTGAAATTAAAGTCTTCAAAACCATAGTTGGCAACTGGAGCAAGAAGTTCATGACGAGTACGGAAAAACTTTATCTTATTAAAGAATGAAGGAATTACTTTAATTCCCCTACTCCACTCAGAGGTATCGGGGTTATGAACCAGGGTATAAAGAGGGGCCTGAGGGTAAAGATGATGAAGCCTTTGAATTACTCTTTCAGCTCCGCCAAACTTGTTAACTCGATCATAAACTAGAGCAACTTTCATGAAAGATGTAGACGATAAACGGCTAATGTTTGTTTAGCTGTCTTGTACCAACTGAATAACTTAATTTGCTTACGGCCTTTTTTAATTAAGTCTTTAAGAATACTAGGGTCAGAAACGATCATGTCTATTTTATTAACTAAATCAGAAAGTTTGCGAGGATTAAAGTAGAGAGCGGCATCACCATAGGCTTCTGGTAGACAAGAAGCGTCAGCGGCCAATACAGGCAGGTCAAGCTGCATGGCTTCAAGTCCGGTAAGACCAAATCCTTCCATTAATGATGGTTGGACTAAGGCCAGGGCTTGAGAGTAGAGAGTCGAAAGGTGGTCGTCAGGAACATAACCAAGGATTTTTACATAACGAGAAGGAGAAATGGAGTCTTTAAATACTTTACGAGAACAAACAAGGGCCAGGGTGATTTGATGCTTATGGGTTTCATTAAAACGATTGACTGCTTCGATTAAAAAGGGAACATTTTTATGGGGGTATAGATTGCCAGTGTAGATAAGGAAGGGTTTTTCAATATCATATTTAGCAAGAATCTTGTTGGGTTTGATTTTCTTGTTTAAGGAGAATTTTTTGTCAGCCGCCTCGTAAGTGACATGAACTTTTTTGGGAGAGATCTTAAGCTTATTAATCAAGTAATCACGCCAGAAATTGCTGGGGACAATAATAGAAACGGCTTTGGTGAGGTTAATTCTGACAACTAGGCGATATGCCCAGTGTTTTACCCAGTAAATCGCGAGGGAATGAGTGGTGGTGTCTTTACCGGTAGAAAAATGCTTGATCAGGTCATGAAGGGTAATAATGAGTTTGCCTGAGTAGAAAATAGGAGCGTTAAAGTGGGGAACGTGAAGAAGATCCAGCTTGGCCTTCTTAAAAACAAAAGGATTAATCAGCTGTTCTCCAAGAGAGTATATCTTTGTATTTAATTTAACAAACTTGAACCTCTTGAGTGATTCTATTTCCTTCCTGATCTCTTCCGAACCAAAAATAACATAAGTGTTCTTACGATCAGCTTTGGCTAAATTGAGAATCAGGTTCTGAGTATAACGACCAATACCTGTGTGTTTAACACCATAGAGTCGAGCGTCGATACCAATACGCATGTTATTTAAGTAATTTATTTTTTAAGAGACGAAGTCTGCCTTTTAGGTTAATACCTAGAAGCATGAACTGAACAAATATTCTTGGATATTTTTTAGTGTAGTGTTTCAAAACAAATATCTTCCAAGCATCAATAGAGGCTTGAGCAACCCTGAGTCTAGTTTCTTTAGAAGCCTTGGCTATCTTCTTTGTTTCTTTTCTAAAACCAGAACTAACTCCCCTGAGATGAATGGTGGTGGTTTTAGGGTAGTAAATAATTTGATAACCAGCTTGCTGAAGACGAAAAGAAATATCAATGTCTTCTCCATAGAAGAAGTAATCTTCGTCCCAACCACCAATTTGGTCGTAGACTTTTTTAGGCATCATTATAAAAGAACCGGCAGTAACAGGAATAGGTGTAGCTCTTTTGATTGGCTTAAAACCAAGATAATAAGAATTAAAAAAAGTGGATTTAGGAAAAATCTTAGATAAGCCAAATAAACGACAGAATGTTGTCCAAGGAGTAGGAAAACCGCGACGATTATCATAATCGATACTTCCGTCACTCAAAACCAACTTGACAGTAATAGCACCTACTTTGGGATGTTTTTTAAGATACTTGAGAGGTTTGACTAAACTGTAACGGCTGATGACAGTGTCGGAGTTTAAAAAAAGATAGTTGCTAGAGTTGGAGTTCTTGATACCAATATTGTTGGCTTTGGAAAAACCAAGGTTTTCTTTGTTCTGAATGATTTTTACTTGGGGAAAATCCCTCTTAATCATGGCAACACTATCATCTTTAGAGTTGTTATCAACCACAATCACTTCAATCCCTTTTTGGGGTTGTTGTGCCTTATATATTGAGGTTAGGCAGTCACTAAGAACATCTTTAGTATTGTATGAGATGACAACGACAGCTAGGTCTTTTTTATCTTCAGACATATTATTTTTTAACCATATCTCTGTAACACTGACTGAGAATTTTAGAAATTCTCTTGTAGGCGTAGGTTTCTTCAACTAGTTTCCTAGAGTTTTTACCTATTTTTTCAGCTAACTTAGGTTGTTTGACTACTTTTAAGATAAGGTCGGCAAGTTTCTCTGGAGTGTTACCAATCAGTACGTGTACCCCATCTTTAGCTCCTAGACCCTGTATACCGGTCTTGGTAGAGACTATCGGTAACTGACTAGCCATGGCGGCCAGATTCTTAAGACGAGTACCTCCAGGCCCTTTGATGGTAGAAGCAAAAACTGTTGATGATTGGTAGGCTTCTACCAAGGTCTTTACGTCTTCACCAGGGATATCGTCAATGATGATACTATCACTAGCCTGGGAAACAATGTCTTTGGGGATGTGTTGACCAACAATACGTACTTTAACTTTGGGGTTTTTAGCTTTTACTAAAGGAAAAACCTTTTCGATAAGAACGTGAGCGGCTTCGATGTTCTGTAACCACTTAAAGTTACTAACAAAAAGAATTGTTGGATTTTTATCAAACCAAGATGTTTTTTTCTTAAAAAGATCCAAATTAACACCATTGGGTACAACCTTAACGTCCAAGTCAGGAACAAGCTTACGCATCTCTTTTTTATCGTTCTCAGATACAGCTACAACTTGATCTGCTTTTTTCCAGTAGCGTTTTTCAGATAACTGGAGCTTGGCTACGTCAATAGAAAGAAGAGGACGTAGAATCTTGCGAGCAGTTTCGTTGGTGTAGTGTTTGTAAACCAAGTACTCGATGGTTTGGTCGACTAAGATAACAGGAAGGTCTGTTTGGGGAATACTAGGCATAACATAAAATGTTTCAGCATGAATTAAATCATAGTCCCCTGTTTTTAGCTCTTCAGCAACCGCTTCTTTAACTCCAGGAGCAGAGTTTCTGACGATTAAAAAAGGCTTGAGAGAAAAACCAGCCAAGAGAATGTTTTTTAATGTAAAGGGGTTTTTACTTCGTTCAAAAGTAAGAACCTTGTCGCAGTACTTAAGAAGATGCTTTTTGTATTTGTTATCTTTTTTGTCTTTGATTAAGGAAACCAAGGTAATCTTGTGCTCTTTATGAAGGTGTTTAAGTAGGTTTAGAGTCCTGATTTGTCCACCAGAAGAGTCGGGATAAGGTAAATACGGGGTGAGCATTAATATTTTCATAGATTAATCTTTTTGATTAGACAATTGAATGATAACAAAGTCGGGATCAATAAGTATAGGTTCGAAACCTGGCTGGTCCATGATTTCAGTAGTCATTTTGTCGTAGTTGACCGAAACGTAGTGAGTGGCTCCCAACTCAATCATCTGGTCAAGATCATGGGTCATTAAAGGCCAACCATAACGATTGGTCTGGTAGAGGAAGGCGGTGTCGCCTTGATATGGGGCAATGACACGAGCGTCTTTGGGTAAAAACTCATCGACTGCTTGACCCGCTTCAATGATAGTTGGGTGATTAATCTGGTAATAACCCTTTATTTCATACCAAGAGAAGGCTAAAGAAAAGAGAGTAATGACAATGACTGCAGGAATAGTAATCAAGCGCGGATAGGCCTTCTTGGGTAGTGAAATGATGTTGGCAATTCCCTGAGCCAAAAGAATACAAAGAAAAGGAGTGGTTATAGCTTGATAGTAGTCGTGTCTAACGTTGCCACTAGCAATGACAATAAAATAGATCAAGATACCGATAAACCAGAGTGGGTATATCCAAGAAAGTTTTTTAGGTTTTTTAATTAAACCGAACACAAGGAGAGCTGTACCAAAGTAACCAAGAATAAGTTTGGAAAGTCTTTCAGCAAAAAGCCAACGGAACCAAGCAGGACGTAGTCTGATGTTATCCATGTTAAACAACCAATCAAAAGCAGGAATGCCGGAAGGATACTGAGCTATCCAAAGACGCCAGAGGATAAAAGGGGTGACGGAAATGAGACCGTAGGTAATAAATTGAAAAATGTTTATTTTCTTACCTTTGAACGCAAGGAAGAATATCCAGAAGAAAGGCAAAGTAAAGAAAGCGGTGTATGGTTTGAGAAGAAAAGAGGCGGTTAAAAAGAGAGAGGACAACAAGACAAGTAACCAAGAAGTTAATTTTTTCTTGCTATCAAGAAGACGCAGAAGGAGATAAAAAGAAGTAAGAAATGTAGCAATAACTAAAGGTTCAGGCAAAACAACTCTTGAGTAAAAGATATTAAAAGGAAGAAAAGCAAAAAAGAAAGCAGCCATTAAACCTACCCAAGCTCCAGAGATTTTTTTAACAATGAGATAGAGAATAAGCAAAGACCAGAGAGAAATGAGGACAGAGGTAAGACGACCAGCAGTCTCTAGATTTAAGCCGGACACATTAAAAACCTGAAGATGGAGATAGTTGTAAAAAGGAAACTCAACCATACGCCAACCTTGAGGATTCTCTTTACCAGAAGGAATGTTGGAGATGTCTTGATAACGAGGATGGAGTAAGTCCAGACCTTCTTGAGAGAAAACACGGGTAACAGAGGAGGTGTCAACTTGACGCCAAGAATGCCAGTCGGCAATTGGAGAGTCTATTTTATAAAGCCTAACTAGTAAACCCAGAGCAAGGATTATAAGTAAGCCGATGGTGGGAAGAAACTTTTTAATCTTTGTCATAAGAGGTACTAAGGGCTAGTCCCATGATACTCCAAAAGAGGAGGGCAATTTTACTGGCTTCGAACACGTCAATAAACAAAGCAGTGCTGGCCATAGAGGCAAAGACACCCAAAGAAGCAGTGGTAATGAGACGATCCCAGAAGTTCTTAGCTTGACGAAAACGCTTGAGAAGCATAATAAATAGACCAGAGAGCACAGAGAAGAAAGAAAGAATTCCTAGTAAACCTGTTTCTCCTAAAGCCCGGAGATAGTCGTTATCGGTAGCCAAACCAAGAGAAGAGTAACCAGTACCCAGTAAAGGATTCTTGTAAAAAGAACGTAAAGCATGAGGCCATTCAACGTCAAAACGAATACTGGTAGAACGATCTTGTTGTATGGGACGAAGAACTTCGTCTTGAGCTAAGGCTTCGATAGAGACTATTGAAGACTGTCTAGTCAAAGGAATAACGTTCAAGATGTTTTGAAAACGACCAATAAGATGAGGACTGGAAACAACCCCGACACCGATAATGATAAAGAGAATAAAACCAAGAAGATAACGACGAGTTAGGTAAGTAATAAAAAAGACTGCTACCAACAAGCCGACTAAGCCCATACGAGAACCTGCTTGAGAAAAGAGCCAGATAGAAGGCAAAAGGGAAATAATAACCATCCCCTGCTTGGCCTTGTCTTTAAAAAGCATGAGTAGAGCGGCAAAGAAAGAAACTATAAAGGTGAGATAGATGGCCAGATCGTAATGGCCAGAGAAGGTACTAGAAAGTTGAACTCCTGGTTGGAGAGTAAGAGCCAAACCCTTACTAAACTCTTCGTTCATGGTGGAGATGACTGGAGCTCTAAGGTATATCTGAGCCAAACCATAAAGGAAGACACCAAGGACTGGCAAGAAAATTAGTTCAACAGCAAAACGTCTTTGTTTACGACCAGTGCTCCCCAAGAGATAGAAGACAAAGAAAAGAGTCATGTACTCAATACGTCTAAAAAAATGAAGAAGAACTAGTAAAGGATTGATGCTCTGAGTGATGAGAATGGCAGAGAGACAGGAAAGCAAACCAATTCCCCAGAAAATAAGAATCTGCTGAGTGAGAGGAGGAAATTTAAGAGTACGACGATTCTTGATGAAGTAAAGAGCGGCGACAGTAACAGCAATAACAATCAGAAGATCCTCTATACGAATAGCGACGTAAGTGAACGGCAAAGTAAACAAAGGAAACTTGGGATACAAAGGAATGAAGATCAAAAGAGCGGCTGTAAAGTATTTAAGCAGCGATCTTAAGACCTTGCCAGTATGTTTGGCGGGTTTTTTGGTCATGACCAATTATTCCAAAAATAATAATACGAAGTAAAGATCCACAGATAAAAGCGAACCGTACTAAAGGTAGTTGCCACTTGGGTTTATGTTTAGAGAAGAAGTAAATAGTATTCTTGATCTCGTTGGTTAAAGCAAAAGATGAGCCGGCTGATTCCCCTCCTAGATGAGTGATGGAGTGAGTAGGATCATAAACTACTTGATGGCCAGCTTGTTTGATACGGTAACAAAATTCTAATTCCTCAACGTACATAAAAATCTTTTTATCAAAACCCTTAAGTTGATTAAAGATCTTTCTAGGAATCATCATGAAGGCACCAGTTACCCAGTCTAGATGAGACATTTGTGAGTAAAGTGGATGTTTGGTGTATGGATGAATGGACTTAACTAGACGACGAACTA
>CAZBRK010000001.1:0-3858 GCA_964494445.1 uncultured Pseudomonadales bacterium | reverse complement strand
CTGAGCCGTCTTTAGAGTTGTTATCAACCACAATTATTTCCAAGTTAACATCATGAGAGTGACGGTAAACTGAGTCAATAGTATCCAAGGTTAATTGTTTGGTGTTGTAAGAAATGATGATGATAGACAGTTGAAGTTTACTCATGAAGTAAATTGTAGGTTTTTTTAATGGAGACAAAGACCAAGTAAGAAGCAGGGAAGATAAGGGTCCAGATTGAAATTCTGGAGGGCAAAGAAGAAAAGATTGGTTTAAGGGTAATCTTGGAACGATAGAAGACACCGTCAATTTGTATCAAAGGTTTCTTTTCCTGACTCAAATCAACATAGAGAGGAGAGTTTTGAGGTTCCCAACCATTGACAAAAAGAGATTCACGAAAAGGATGAATAATTTCTTCTAGATAGTAACTAGGAACTTGTTCGCGTACAAAAAGGGTAGTTTCTTCAGGACGATAGTTAAGACGAAAAGAGAGAGGGAAAGGGCTATAAGATTTCAGACTGAAGTCTGATTCGAGTTCAGATAAAACTTGTTGCCTTTCTTTTTGGGTATAGTAGGCAGACTGATCAGGGTGTTGCCAAGTATCTCCCGCTTCTTGAGAACGTAAACCGTCAATAACTACAGGAACTGTAGGTTGAGGCAAGGAAAGATAGACTATGCCTATCAAGTAAAGACAAAGAATAGGAAAAAGCTTGATTAGCTTCATTGGAATAGGCGAGCACGACCTAAACGGTAATTAAGTTCTTTAAGTTGACGTTTACCGATAGGTTTAGCAGGAACTCCGCCAACAATATCACCAGCGACGACGTCCTTAGCAACTACAGCACCGGCGGCAACGACTGCCCCTTTACCAATAGTGACTCCGGGAAGGATAGTGACACGAGGACCAATGAAACAGTAATCCCCTATCTTAACGGCTTCCTCAGTGGCTTTCATGTTAGGGTTAGACAGATCGTGTTCAGAGTTGTAAATAAGTACCTGAGAGGCAATATCAACATGGTTACCAATTTCTAATGGAGCTCTTCCATCTAGAAACACACGATCACCAATAATGGTGCCTTCACCGATAGAAATGTTTTTAGGTTGATAAAACCTAGCGCCCATATGGAGAGTAGAACCACGACCTAGTTGAATACCGGCCAAGTGATAAAAAAAGTTGCGAATTAAATGACTGGGTATAAAACCGACCAACCAGAGAAGAAAAAGTTCTAGGTCAAGAAAGTAATTAAGAAAACGATTGGTTATTTTGGAAAAAGATTGTGATAAAGGTAGACGGTGACCATCTTTATCTTCAAAGTAAAAACCGGAAGGAGAAATGTGTAGATTGGCAATATTCATATCTTAAAACTATTTTAACAGTATTTTAGGCCTTAGAGCCAGTTTGTTGAAGAATGTCTAGAATTTTTTGAGAAGACCTGTTCCAGTCAAAACGTTTGGTGTTTTCCTTACCGTCTTCAATAATCTGTTGTCGTTGAGTTGGGGTAAGACTGAGCACCTTTTCTAAAGCCTGAACAATGTCATCAATTGATTTAGGGTTGTCAATATAAATACCAGAAGAACCAACAATTTCAGGTAGAGAACTAATATGAGAGGCAACCACCGGAGTACCTACGGCTTGAGCCTCAACGGCGGGCATACCAAAACCCTCATAAAGACTAGGGAGAACATAAGATCGACTAGATTTGATCAAAGCAGGCAAGTCTTCATCAGGAACAAACCCAGTAAAGATAACCCTGTCTTCTAAACCAAGATCTTTAACCTTGTCAAAAATCTGTTGATAGAACCAGCCCTTCTTGCCACCAAGAACCAGTTTTAGGCGAGGACGATTGAGTTCGGCAAATGCTTCAACCAAACGACTAAGGTTTTTGCGGGGTTGAAGGGTTCCGATATAAAGGAGGTAACTACCAGTAATGCCGTATTTCTTTTTGACCTGAGATTGTTTAGTCTTGGGCACTTTACCGTGATAAAGATCACGATTAAAACTAGGGTAAACAACACTAATCTTGTTAGGGTCAGTATTATAAAACTTAACAATTTCACTCTTGGAAAACTCAGAGATGGTAAGAACATGCTTAGCTCTTTTAACAGACATAGGTGTCCAACGTTTGAGCTGAGTTAAATCAACAGTGGTAAAGTACTCAGAACCAAAACGTTCAAAGGCCAGATCCATTAAAAAAACGACTGTGGGAGTACGAGAAACTAAAGGAGTGTAGTGAGTAGGAGAAAATAGAACATCTATCTTAGGTTTACCAAACAGGAGACGACGGGTTAAACCGGTTAAAACCCAAAGTTTTTTTGGACCAAAGACTTCATAAGTCAGTTGTTCATTTTCAAGAGGCATGTCTGGTAAAGGTCCTTCTTTGGAAAGAGCATAAACATGATCGTCTTTTTTTAAGTGCTCGATTAGATGGGTGAAGGTAGCATAGGCCACCTGGTTAATACCGACTCTTTGGGGAATATTGGCTTCGTTAATGTCAACACCAATGTTCATTTGTTTTTTTGTTTAATAACTTGTTGATATACCTGATAGGTTTTTTTAGCAGTTTCTTCCCAAGTAAATTGGCTGGCTCTCTTGATGGATTTAGCTCTAAGGTCAGCTCGATTTTTGATAGCCCTGATTATACCAGCCTTGATGCTTTTTACGTCTTCTGGGTCAACTAAAACTCCAGCCTTACCGACTACTTCTGGCATACTAGACACATTTGAGGTAACCACGGCTGCACCACAAGCCATGGCCTGAAGAGGAGAAAGACCAAAGCCTTCATAAAGACTAGGAAAAGGAAAAGCGAGACATCCAGAGTACAAGGCAGGCAGATCGGCGTCAGGAATGAAACCGGGCATGATGACTCCTTCGACTGGTTTAATTTTTTCTCCCCAGCCGGTTTTACCACCAAGAACCAGCTTAAGACCTGGATATTTATCTTTAATCTGAGTGTAGGCTTCAATGAGACGATCTTGGTTTTTTCTGGGTTCCAAAGTAGAAAGAGAGAAGAGATAGTCCCCTTCTAGGTGATACTTGCGCTTAATGGCAGCAGTAATGGCTGGTGGTTGGGGAGAGTAACGACTCTCCACCCCTTCATAGATAACATGAATTTTTTCTTCAGGTATTTTTAACAACTCGATTAAGTCTTTCTTGGTTGACTGACTGACAGCAATGACAGCAGACGATTCACGAGCCACCCAAGCAAGACGTTTTTTGTGAGTCTGGCGAATACTATCAGTGGTGGTCTGAGGAAACTTGAAAGGAACTAGATCATGAACGGTGGTTACTTTGGGTAAGGCAGAAGGAGGTTCTGTCCAGTCTGAGGTATGAACTAGATCAACCTGACCAATAAGTTTTTCTACTGGTAAAACGTGTAGAGAGTTCCAGATGAAGTCCATGACTTTGGGAGGATATGGGTAAATTACAGACTTGGCCTTAAGACGACGAGCAATTTTTTCTAGATCGTCCCGACGACGAAGTGAACCACCAAAGAGGAGAAACTCTTCTTGGGGAAAACTTGAGATGAGCGAGGCAGCTAGATTCTTGGTATAGACCGAGACTCCAGTACCGTAGATGGCTTGAGAGATGTCGATAGCGATTTTCATAGATTTAAAGCTAAGGGTTGATGAATCATTATCTGGTAAGGACCGATGATATCAATAATGGTGTAGTTTTGCTGAATGTACTCAAAAACAGGGCCAGCTGACTCCATAACAGATTGATTTCCGACTCTAGATTGAGTGTTAATAACCACTGGTGCACTAGAGTTTAACGTAAGAGCAGAGAGTTGCAAGTCATTGAAACGAGGATTTTCTAAGTACCAAGGTAAGGAGGGTAGATAAAGATATGAGGTGGGATAATGATGAGAAAGAGGGTAGAT